>JBCNOR010000367.1:0-5599 GCA_039593785.1 Niabella sp.
TGCTATCTCCAATAAGATTCACGACTGCCCGACGCGTACCGGGAGCCGGGTTATTTAGCATACGGATATAAATGGTATCCTTTGCCTGGCGGGCCCCGGGAAAAAAGAGAGAAAATTTTCCATCCTGCGACTGTAAAACACTCCCGCTTTTATCAACCACATTAAAGTCGACCCCTAAGACCGCCGGGTTGCCAATTCCCGTGGTTTCGACCCTGTAATAGGCCGTGGCATCGTAGTTCCTCACAAATGTTGAATAAAACTGTACAGGCAGCTTTACAAGTGTATTTTGTGACCTGTTTACTCTAACGGTATCATTGGTGTTAGGAACATACACCACATAATAGTGATGTTCCAGCTCGCTGAAGCCCTTGGGATAATCTTTTTTTTCGCAGGCTGCTGCTATCATCAACAATAGGGCAAACAGGTATATATATTTAAGCGATTTCATGTTTTAGAAAATTAAAAGCCAAGAATTTATTTCCAGTTGGGGTTTTGTACTACATTGTTCTTACTTAAGCTGATTTCATTCAGCGGTATGGGGTACAGGTAATCCCTGTCTGGTTTAAACATTCTAAAAGAAGCCGGTTCTACAACCAATATTTTGTCAGCGTTTAAATTAAGCGTATTGGCATTGGTGCCTACCCACTCGGCAGCAAAAAACTTACCTCCAAGTAGTTCTTTGGGCAATACCACTTCAGCCATTTTCCAACGTATCAGGTCATCATAACGGAATCCTTCAAGGGCCAACTCCACTGTCCTTTCCCTCCTGATTTCTTCCCGCATATTAAGACCATTGGCGGTTACAAATGAATTGGTAAGTTTTATTGGCATGCCTGCCCTGGCTCTTAACAAATTGACAGATTTTTCAAGATCTTCATCGCTGATTGAACCTGTTAGCTCATACTTAGCTTCTGCATAAATCAACAGCACTTCTGCATAGCGTATAAGCAAACGATCTACAGTAGCTCTTTGAGAAAGATCATCAGCATTCGTATACCCTTTTTTTACGCCAAACGAAGTTCTGCCTCCTACACTTATGGAAGGTATCCATGGACGGCCATAAGAAGCTTCTCCCATCAAAAAAACAGTTGCCAGAAGTCTCGGATCGCGATTCTGCAATATTGTATTGTAAGAAGTTTCATTTGCCTCAGCAACAAAAAGCCCCGACCTTGCCGAAGCAGGGCTGTTATCTGTATTGAATGCAGGGAGGCCGTCTGTGTAGAGATACATACGGATAAGGTTTCTTGTAATAGCATTAGCACCATTTGCCAAAGCCCTTGAGTTGCTATGTGTTAAAATGGGATTAGCTACACTTTCCCCATAAACCTTTACAAAAATATTCTCCTTGTTGGCAGGGCCATCAGCCGCTTCTGTAAATAACTTCTCATAACTTGTATAAAGATTATGCCCCTGCGACATTACGCTTGTGGCAGCACTTACAGCCAGCTGAAGATGATCCTGCCAGCCGCCTTGTCCATGAAATTTCAGTCGCGTGCCTTCGTATAATGCAGCTCTTGCCTTTAAAGCCCACGCAGCACTTTTTGTTACTCTGCCATACTCAGCATTAGGAAGTGCGGTGGCTGCTGGCAGCCAGGCCGCTGCAAAATCCAGGTCATCATATATTTGTTTAATCACTTCACTTCTCGGAGTGCGTGGCATAAATAATTCTTCAGAATTGTAATCGAGGGTTTTCAGCAATAACGGCACATCTCCATATTTCTGAAGTAAATTAAGGTAACTATAGGCCCTGAAAAACCTGGCTTCCCCAAAATAGCGGTTGCGTACCGCTTCGGTTACATCGGCCCGCTCTCCTTTTTGAAGAATGTTATTAGCCGTAAATATCTCCCTGTACCTGTCTGTCCAATCGCCACTGGTTGCCGGCACTTCGCGGGTTCCATTGCTAATGGTATTAATAGAAATAGCTACGCTTTCATCAGATCTTGTATCATTCCAATTGGGAGACAATTGCTGATAAAGCCGGTTGCAGGCGTTCATAAGATCGGTTTGTGTTCGCCAGAAATCTTCATCGGGGAGAACCGATTCAGGTTTGCGATCGATTGAGCATCCTATTAATACCATTATGGCAAGAAGCACGAACGGGAAATTTCTTGTATTCTTTTTCATAAAATCCGGTGGCTTTTAAAATAATAAATTGGCACCAAAAGAGATGGTACGATAGAATGGATAAGTAACGGCCCCAACTCCGTTTCTTACTTCTGGGTCGAAGACACTAAGCACTTTGGTTGACTCCCAGAGATCCTGACCCGATATATATATCCTCATATCTTTTATAAAATTCTTTTTCAGTGGAACTTTGTAACCGACCTGCAGATTTTTTAATCTCAGGTAACTTCCGTTTTGCGTCCATTTATCGGATGCGAGGTAATTAAAAGATGCTGTCTGGTACATCCTCGGGAAAGCGGCATCGGGATTATCGGGCGACCACCTGTCCATATGTATAGTCCAGGGCATATTGGCAGTAGCTACAAAAGGAGCCATGGTATTAATATCAATCAGGAATTTACGTTTCAAAGTTCCCTGAAAGAATACCGAGCAATCAAATCCTTTCCAGTTCAATCCAAGATTAAACCCGTAGGAATAACGGGCATCGGTTGTACCCAGATACACCAGGTCTCCATGATCATCGGGAGTAGCCTTACCCACATTTATTTCATTATCGCCATTCAGATCAAGATAGCGAACATCTCCAGGTCCTGACTTCACAGGAAACCCACCGGGATGTTTAATCCTGCTTCTATAGTCATCTGCCTCCTGCTGGCTTTGGAAATAACCATTAGTCCGATAGCCCCAAACAGTATTTAACGGGTACCCTTCTAACAGAGGCGTAATACCACCCTGTTCTGCCAAATTCGTATTGATTACATTACGTCCTTCATACTTCAATAATTTATTCTGATTATCAGAAAAATTAACGCCAACATTATAGTCTACCTTGCCTAAGCGGTCTCTCCATTTTAGTTCCAATTCATATCCCCAGCTTTTTAGCTCACCAACATTAAAGAAGGGTAAATCGATCCCTATCAAGCTTGGCAGATTAAGTGCAGCAAGCATGCTTTTGTTCTTTTTAACATAGTAGTCGGCAACAAAAGACAGTTTGTTCCTTAATATTCCAATGTCGAGACCTATATTAGATTGCTGAACAGTTTCCCAGGTTACAGACGGTGATGCCAATACAGACTGGTAAATGTACTGTGTACGGGTATTGTTCATTACCAGGTTATTCGTAGAACTTAAACCGTTTGTCAGTAACGCCATATAAGGGTATAATCCTAAGGGAGAGCCATTGCCCAGCTGGCCCCAGGAAGCCCTCAGTTTTAACTCGTTTATAAAGTTGGTATTATTTTTTATAAATCCTTCTTCACCCACCCGCCATGCTCCAGAAAACGAAGGAAACAACTGCCACCGGTTTTCCGGGCTAAGCCTCGAACTTCCGTCATACCTGTATGAGGCTTCCAGCAGATACCTGTTTTTAAAACTGTAGTTGAGTCTTCCAAATACAGATGCCATTGCCCATGTCTCAATGGTTTGAAAGGACTTAATAGTTAGCGGATCGCCATAGTTAAGACTGAACTCATCATTATTAATCATATTTTGCGCTGAAGCATCCAGCCGGTCATTACGGTACTCCTCATAAGATGCACCCTGCATAAGCGTAAGCTGATGAGACTCGCCCAAATTTGTACTGTATGTCAGATAGCTTTGCAGATTGTTTTGATATCCCCGTGCCTTGGCTAACACAATCGAATTAGGATTATTAAGGGCGAACCTTATTGTGTTGCGGCTTCTTCCATACCATAAAATAGTCTTATTGTGCTCTTCCATGGAATAGGCGCTTTGATTGCGCCAGCCGATTACGTCCAAAGTCAACCCTTTAACCAGGTTCTTTACCTGAAAATTAACCCGGCCTGTAAAATTTTCAAGATTGGATTTTCGCGCACCCGCATTTTTCTCAATGTCTATCGGGTTAACCTGCAAATCTCCATTATACATCTGCCCCGTTATATCCTCTTCCGGAGTATACAATGCCTGGCGGGTACGACTCCTGTAAATCCGGTCGATTATGTTGTCGGTTCCATTCGAGTTTTCTTCTATGATGTTACTTACATATCCTACGTTAACCTTCATACTCAGGTACCGGCTCAACTCTGCATTAATATTTGTTTTAAGATTGTAGCGGTAGTTGTTGTCCGGACCGTACCGTAATACACCATCCCGGGTATAAAAACTTCCCATTACAATATAATTAAGTTTGTCGGTGCCACCACCTACAGACATTGCATGGTTTTGCATATGGTTTACTTTATCCATGCCTTCTTTGATCCAGTTGGTATTGCCAAAATACTCCCACCTGTCAGTGGTTGGATTGGGCCGATACCATAAATTAGGATTACGCAGCCATTCTCTTTGTTCGTCGTTAAACTCGGCGGACCCGGTAGCATTTCGGCGCGCCTCATCTATTAAAGTCTGTTCATCCCAGGAGTTGAGCCGCTCAGGCATCCGCGCACTTATGTTCAACCCGTAATAGCTGTTAAGAGAAATCCTTGTTTTCCCTGCCGTTGCTTTTTTTGTGGTAATTAAGATTACGCCTGCCGCGGCACGGGCGCCATATATGGCTGAAGCGGAAGCGTCTTTTAAAACAGAAATAGACTCCACTTCATTGGGATCAACAAGGTTAATATCCTGCTCAAGACCGTCCACCAAAACCAGGGCATCTGCATTATTGGCTGATGTTGCTCCTCTTACCCTGATACCCAATCCTTCTGCCCCTGGCTTACCACTGGAGCGCTGTACAGTTAAGCCAGGAACTACTCCCTGCAGCGCTCCCGTAACGTTAGGGACCGGTCTGTTTATTAAATCTTTACCCCCTACCTGTGTAACAGCCCCGCTTAAATTTACTTTTTTCTGAGTACCATAACCTACAATTACAACTTCCGACAAACTGGCTTCCGACTTTCTCATCACAATGGTTTCTCCTAATCCCTTAACATTTAATTCAGCTGTTTCGTATCCTATACTTGATATAACCAGCAAAGCGCCTTCGTCTTTTACCTTAATGGTAAATAAACCATTGATATCTGTTGTGGTTCCGTTTGTAGTTCCCTTCTCTACGATATTAACGCCTGCAAGAGGCATACCGGCTTCATCGGTTACCCGGCCTTTTACCTGCAAGTCAGCTTTTGCAGATTCGTTGCCGATTATGACAATAAGCCCCTGATTCATTTTTTTGAAAGAGAAAGGCGTATTGGATAACAGCTGCTGCATCACTTCATCGATAGTGGCGTTACGGGCAGTGATATCCACTCTGGCATTATTAAGCGCCAGGCTATCGCTATACACAAACCTATAGTCGTACCGCTGCTCAATACCTTCTAAAACTGAACTAATTGAAATATTCGTCCGTTTAAAATTTATTTTCTCCTGGGAAAATGTTTTGATCGCAATTGCCTGGGTTGACGTTAAAAGAATAATAAATATGGCAAGCTTCATTACCAATAAATATTTGATAATTAATTGCACCCAAACGCGCATGGCGGGGCAATCCTTAATTTTCATATTTTTGTATTAATTAAAGTGATTG
>JBCNOR010000368.1:0-5593 GCA_039593785.1 Niabella sp.
GTTTTTGATACATAGCAGTTTGATTAATTTAATTGATCCGCTTTACCAGGCTCCTGGTCTTTTCCTGTATCAGCTTCAGGTTGCCGCGAAGCATGTACTTTAAATGCAGTTTCAATATCTGCCCCATCGATTTGCACCTGCTAAAAGCCGGCGTTTTAAAGTGAGCATTTAACTGGTCGATCAGCAATTGCTGCTTTTCGGGAGGAGCAACGGTATCACGCGACATTATGTTCAGCAATTCCATTAACCTGAACCTGGTTACGGCCACACGGTAAGCCATAGCCGACCATTCTTCTGCCTTGTATTGTTCGATGGACTCGGTATTGAGCTGGCTAAGTACTGTTTTTACAAATGCATTGTTCTCCTTAAAAAACTGGGGCATATAAAGATTTTTCCGGCCTTCATAAGATTGCTGATCAAAATCGATAGCCCTGATCCGGTATTGGTAGCTTTCAATGTCAGGTGTAGCCACTACTACAAAGTTATAGGCCCGCATATCTCCCAGCAAACGTACAAAGCAACGCTCGTTAAATTTAACAAACTCTTTTGCAAGGCGGGTTTTGTTTGTTTCGCCTTTATCCAGGTAATGTTCGAGGAAAACATCCCCTGGTAGTCCGGGAATATGCTCTTCTACGAGTGTGCCCCTGTCGGTATAAAAGGTAAGCCGGTTGGGAGATAAAAAATGCTCCAGTTCCAGGCCATAAATCCGGGAGGCATCGGTGATCTTGATATAATAGTGATCGAAATTGGAGTTAAACTTGTTCACGATCCTGATGCGGAAGGGCAGGGAATTGCCAAATGAACAATAATCAATCCTTGCTACATCCAGCTGGTCGGCGAAGCTCATGTCGCCCTCGGTTCGAAGGATTGCGTATATCTTTACCAGGCCTTCGCGCAGATAATCCCAGTCTCTTTTGTCATAAATAGCTTTTTCCCAGTAAGTGCTGTTGCCCTGTTCATCTTGTATAGGTATCGACCAGGTAAAATTCAGCAGGTCGGTATGCGATACAGGCAAGCTTACTTCCCGTCCCTGGCGCACCAGGTAGCTGGCCAGTTCATTGTTAACCGGGTAAAGGATCTTTTTTTTAGATGGCCGGTTATTAAGGATCTCCAAATCATTCATAACCACAAATTAGGAAAGCAATACGATAAAAGCCTAATTTTTATTATGAAGCCATATATAAAAAAAATGCGGTTAATGAATGATTAATTAGTTTAAACCGTTATTTTGCCTGCGCTAATGGGAAAGTTTACAGATAGATTAAAAAGTACAAGCCTGGTAAAAAAGCTGGTACACCTGGTGGTAGGGATATGCACTTACCCCGGCATTGCTATTATAAATAAGTTACGTATTCATGGTTCGGATAAAGTAAAGGCTTTGCCTAAAACCAATGTGCTGTTTGTTTGTAATCACCAAACCTATTTCCTGGATGTGATTACACTCTTCCATATTTTTTCCGCCATCAAGTGGGGTAAAAATGATAAGCTGGGTATACCTTTTTATGTGTTGAATCCATTTACAAGGGTAAACTATGTAGCAGCCGAGCAAACGATGAAAAGCAGCTGGATGAGCCGGTTGTTTTTACTGGCAGGCGGCCTCACTGTACGCCGCACCTGGAATGAGAATAGCAAAGAGCAGCGTGCAGGCCTGGACCCCAGCGATACCCGTAAGATTGAGAGGTCTTTAAAAAATAACTGGATCATTACCTTTCCCCAGGGAACGACAACGCCTTACGCGCCGGCACGAAAAGGAACCGCGCTTATTATAAAACATCATAAGCCCATTGTAATACCGGTTGTGATCAACGGTTTTTCTAAAGCATTTAATAAAACAGGAGTAACGCTTCGCAAAAAAGGAACCTTGCTAACGGTTACATTTAAAGAGCCGCTCCAGATCGATTACGAGGCTTCGGCACAGGAAATAACCGAGCAGTTAATGGACGCTATTGAGCAAAGCAAAAAATTCATGCCTGAGGTATTGACGGCTGACCGTCACTAGAGGGCTGATGCTTCCTATATCATTATGAAATATCTTTTTCTTTTTATTCTTACCTATTTGATCGCTAAGCCGTCTGGAGCCCAACTTAATTCGTATAAAAAGGAATTTCAAAATTATATACCCAAAGGATGGGTGCTGGATACAGCACTCAGCGGCGACCTGAATAAAGATCAGCAACCCGACGTGGTGTTGGTTTTGAGAAATACCCATGCAGCTAATTTTAAAAAGAATGATGGTTTAGGTATGGATCAGTTGGATCTGAACCCACGCAGGCTACTCATACTTTTTAAAACCGGCACCGGTTACACCAGGGAGCTCACAACAGATGTATTTCTTCCCTCTGTAAACAGCGGTGAAAGCCCCTGCCTGGAAGATCCGCTTTATGAAGGCGGCCTGGAGATCAGCAAGGGGCTGTTAAAGATCCGGTTGCATTATTGGCTAAGCTGTGGTAGCTGGTATGTTACCGATTATGCTTACACTTTCCGGTACCAGAATAAAAAATTTGAACTGATAGGTTTGGACGTATCTTCTTTCCACCGGGCTTCCGGTGAATCTTCAGCGACCAGCTACAATTTTTCTACGCGTAAGAAGCAAACCATTACAGGGATGAATGAGTTTGAAGAAACCAAGGTTAAGCCCGTTGAGAAATGGGAAAAGATCAACGTTGTCCGCTTATTTGACCTGGCAAAAATGACCAGCGAAACCGCCAGTGAAGAAATTGTTAATAAGGAGTTATAGCGCCGGTTAACTGAATGGCCTCTGCAGCCTGCTTTACATCATGTACTCTTAAAATGTCAGCGCCATTTACCAGCCCGATCGTATTTAAAACCGTGGTTCCGTTTAATGCTTCTTCTGCATTAACGCCCAGGGTACGATAAATAAATCCTTTACGGCTAATGCCCAACAGCAGCGGATGATCCAGTATTTTAAAGAGATGCAGATTTTTCAGCAGCGTAAAGTTATGAGTAGCAGTTTTGCCAAAGCCGAAGCCGGGGTCAACGATAATATCTTTGATACCTTTATCCTTCAGCAAAGCAACCTTCTGAATTAAAAAATCAAGAACCTCCCTGCAAACATCTTCATAGTAAGGGTGCTTTTGCATGGTTTGCGGCGTACCCTGCATATGCATTAAAACATAGGGTACGTTTAAGGAAGCCACCGTATCGATCAATTCATCATCGATACTACCGGCGCTGATATCGTTGATAATAGATGCCCCTGCCTGTACCGCTTCCTTTGCCACTTTTGCATAAAAAGTATCAACTGAAATGATAGTTTCAGGGAAAATTTTATGTATGGATTCGATCGCCGGTATCACGCGGGCCAATTCTTCCTCAGCAGAAATCATTTCACTGCCCGGCCGGGTGCTTTGTCCGCCTATATCCAGTATTGCGACACCATCTGCGGTCATTTGCTGTGCCCTGAGCAGTAGCTCATCATTAGCTGTATAGCGATTACCACTGTAAAAGGAATCTTCGTTGATGTTCAGTATACCCATAACAATGGGTTGATTGATAGTGAGTAACTTGCCTTTACAATTAAGTGTGAACATCAATATTTGTTTTGCTATTTTTGTCGGAATTGCTTCCCCGGAAGCTAAGGTAGGGATTGGTTGAAAAGTTGACAAGTTTATCGGTTGAAAAGTTAACAGGTTAGGCAATTCGGAGCTGGCAGGCTTTTAACTTATTTACCAGGCACCGCCTCTTCATCAAACAAATTACATGACAAAAACAAACGAGCAATACGATGCGGTGATCGCATCCTGTCAAAACGTTTTCTTCAAAAAAAATAAAGATTACGGAACGGCCTGGCGTGTACTGCGCACGATCTCCATTGTTGACCAGATCTATATTAAGGCACAACGGATCAGAACCATACAGGAAAAAAAGCAGCAGCTGGTTGCCGATGATATAGCTGGCGAGTTCCTAGGCATGATCAACTATTCGGTTATTGGGCTAATCCAGCTTGAATTGCCCGCAGATGCGCCCTGGGATTTGCCGGAAGATCAGGTAGAAGAAGCTTATAAAAAACATATAGCAGCTACCAAAGAGCTGATGCAAAGCAAAAATCACGATTACGGGGAGGCCTGGCGCAGCATGAGCCAGGAGGGGCTTACAGACCTCATATTGATGAAACTGTTCCGTATCCGGCAGATCATAAATAACGACGGGAAGACATTGATCAGCGAAGGCATTGATGCCAATTATCACGATATTATTAACTATTCGGTGTTCGCATTAATACTTGATAGCGAGGCCGGACATAAATAAATACCATGAAGGTAGTTGTAAACGTTGCCCGTGTTATTGTGGGTATTCTTTTTATTTTCTCAGGACTGGTAAAGGCCAATGACCCGATAGGGCTTAGCTACAAAATGCAGGAATTTTTCCTGGTTTGGGGTACCAGTTTCCTGGACGGCATTTCGCTGGCGCTTTCAGTTATTATGATTGCTTTTGAGATTATTGCCGGCGCTGCTTTGCTGTTGGGCTGGCGCATTAAAACCATAAGCTGGTTATTGTTATTGCTGATCGTTTTCTTTACTTTCTTAACGGGTTATGCGTATCTGTCTGGTAAGTTTAAAAACTGCGGATGTTTTGGCGATTGTATTCCCATCACGGCCCAAACTTCTTTTGTCAAGGATATTATTTTACTGGTGCTGATACTACTGATCTTTTTTAATACAAAGTATATTAAGCCGGTATTTGCCAGGGGCGCTACAACCATCTTATTGCTGCTGACCACAGTATTTAGCTTTGCTGCACAATGGTATACGCT
The DNA here is from genome assembly GCA_039593785.1 of Niabella sp. Lineage (GTDB taxonomy): Bacteria > Bacteroidota > Bacteroidia > Chitinophagales > Chitinophagaceae > Niabella. The sequence goes on from JBCNOR010000368.1 coordinate 4,775, forward strand.
GAAATACCTGCCCGTGGCAGATTGTTTACCCTTTAAAAAAGGGAATAATATACCTCAGCAAATGCAAATGCCCGCTAATGCTATACCCGATAGTACCATTATCACATTTGTATATGAAAAGGCCGGTAACAAGGTTGAGTTTACCGCAGAAACATTTCCTGAAGATTTTGATGACAGTACTTATAAATTCGTTGATCGTTATGATAAAGTAATCAGGCCCGGGGTTAACAATGAGCCGCCCATTAAAGCCTTTGGCCTCACTGCTCCAAACGGAAATGATCTAACGCAGGAGTTGCTTGCTGCTGAAAAAGTAGTGCTGTTGTTTGTAGAAGGCGCTGAAACACCGCTGGAAAAATGGCAGGAGGGATTTGCAAAGATTGTGGCTGATGCGCAGAAGAAAAGTGTGCCTGTATATATCGTAAGCAGTGCGGCAGCGCGATTAAAGCCGGCGATTAGTAAAACAAGCTTTGGCACCGTAGAAATTCTAAGTGGTGATAACACCATGATACGCACTGCGGCGCGTACCAATCCTACCGTTTATGTGCTGCGCAAAGGAACGATTGAAGGTAAATGGAGTTATAAGAATTTTGACGAAGTAAGTTTGTAAGTATACGATGTCAGGTGTCTGATATACGATTTGACGATGAAAATATTATCGTACATCATACATCGTATATGGTACATCATAAATCATACATCACCCATGGTGCAATATCTCATTAAAAAGATCCTCTACAGCCTGCTGGTTTTAGCCGGTGTGGTAGTATTGGTATTCTTTTTATTCCAGGGTTTTGGAGATCCTGCCCGCCTGGTGATGGG
>JBCNOR010000369.1:0-5566 GCA_039593785.1 Niabella sp.
TGGGCACCGGCGCTCACGCCGATGTAGATATCGACATCACCGTTTTCCAGCTGTTGCGGCAGTTCGGCCATCTCCGGCAGGGCGAAGCGCAGGCGAATACCGGGAGCTTCGGTACCCATCTGGTTAAGTAGCCCGGTGCCCAGCATTAGCGCCGGGTTTTCATGCAGGGCAATGACAAAGGTCCGGCGGCTGGTGGCGGCATCAAACGCGATGGGGGCAAACATCGCGCTGATGCCGCGCAGCACGCTCTCCACCTGAGGCTTGAGCGCTTCCGCTCTCGGCGTGGGCAACACCCCACGTCCATGTGGGGAGGGGATAAACAGCGGTTCGCCAAACAGCGTTCGCAGACGCGCGAGACGGGCGGAGAGCGCGGGCTGGCTGATGCCCAGCCGCGCGGCCGCATGGGTGATATTCCTGTCCTGAAGCAGGGCGTCCAGGGTCAGGATCAGGTCTATGTCCATGCCAGAGAGGGGCGTCATCTTATTTCGCGCTGCTGGCGTCCCGGTTGGTATAGGTGACAGGAACCCAGGCATAGCCGCCGTTTTCGCCTTTGGTGACATAGCCGATACCCGGGAACGGCAGATGGGGCGCGGCAACCAGGTCTTTATTTTTCACAAAGTCCGCAAACGCATGTTCGCGCACGCTTGCCGCTTTGTTCTGATCTTCATCGTAGGTAATGGTCACGTCAGGCTGCGGGAACTGAACCGCCGCGGCATGAATGATGTCGCCGACAAAGGTGATCTTCTCGCCTTTGCTTGTCAGCGTGTAGAAGGCTGAGCCCGGCGTATGGCCGGGATGAACCGTGCCGGTCAGTACTTTAACTACATTTACTAATAGCATAATTTAGTGTAATAACAATTAAAAGAATAAAATTGTATCATGTCTGAAAAGCAAACATTTCCGGCAGCCGCTGCCAGATTAACGCAAACACTTGCTTCTGCAACCTCTGATGGCAACGACGTGAAATCAGCGATCAATTGGTTTTTAGATCTGCTACCAGGTGCAGCAAACGAAGAGGCAGCTGCGGCAATGGAATCGCTGGCAGGTGTATTTGAAACATCGTCTGTTGAAAACGCGGTAAATGCCATTATGCTTTGCGGCTACCTGGTAGAAAAAGGATATGAAGGCAAACACTTCATTGGAGCGTTAGAGCGATTAACCATTAAAAATCTTGATATAGCCGAACCATTGCTAAAAGCTTCAGTAACGGTTATGGAAACAACGGATGATGAAGACGAAGATCCTTATGAAGCAGTGGATAAGATGCGGGAGACGGTTGCCACTGAGCATCCTGATCAAGTGAAAGCCGACGACTGGCTGGAAAAAATATATCCCTGCCTGGTGTCAACCTACAGCAGCGATTTGCAACTTTTTAATAAAGGTAAAGCTTTGTTATACGAGCGTGTAAAGCCCTATATACAGGTGAGCAATGCCTGCAGTTGGTTAAGCACCTTATTTAGCGTGCTTTTCAACGATCCGGTATTGGTGGTTGAGGTGACTCAGAAAAAAGCTTTTATAGGTACTATCAACGGTATCGCCGATAATTTTCAACTGCAGCTATTATTGATGAGTATACCAGAATTAGGTGATACGATTGATGCCGGACTTACCGCGGTGGTAAATGGAACCGGTCCGCAGGATGGAGAGGCATCGGTGGCGGGTAAATGGGATATGTGTAACTGGCCGGTACTTTCCGCATCGCATAAAGAAAGTGGTAATAGCGATAGTGACCATTGGATATGGAGCGAAGGCAGTCCTGAAGATATCGAATTGCTGGAGGGGCGCAGAGTGATCCTTTTAAAAGAGCCATCTTATCAAAGAGGGCTATACGTGCAACGTAGTTTTTCTACACTGCCTGCATCTATACATATCGAAAAGTGGCTGAGTGAAGAGGAGTTCAATCAGTGGCTGGAAAAAATGGGTTGATCCGGTTTTGTTTCCTCCAATTCCGGAATGGATGATGATAATCATTGTTTGATATGCAAGGTAAGTTGTTATTTTGCCGGTAACTTCTGAATTAAGATCATAAAACAATGGTATGTTCAGGCATAGTGGTAAAAGCAGAACATTCAGTCATAATAAAAAAATAGCGTCCCTGTTATCTTTTGTGGCGGGTGTAGTAAATGTTGCGGGTTTCATATCCGTACAACGTCTTACCACCAATGTTACCGGGCACTTTGCTTTCTTCGTAGATGAAGTTTTTAGGCTGGAGTTTACACAAAGCCTGGTTTACTTCCTGTATATTTTATTCTTCTTCCTGGGGTCCTTTGTATCCAGTCTGCTGGTCGAAACAATTATGCGCAGGAATGAACGGTTTGTTTATGTCATTCCGGGTCTTTTCGAAAGTTTTATATTACTGTGTATCGCAGTGGCCGGCCCTTACCTGCAAACGGGCTATGCCAATGTTATAGCCTGCGGCCTGCTGTTTGCGATGGGCCTGCAAAACTCGCTGGTGACGCGGATTTCAGGAGCTATGGTAAGAACTACTCACTTAACAGGCCTCTTTACAGATTTAGGTATTGAGCTCTCTCAGTTGTTTTTTTATAAAAAGCAGGAGCAAAAAAATAAGCTTATTTTAAACATCCGGTTGAGATTGCGGATTATTACTTTTTTCTTCTTAGGGGGAATAGGGGGTGGTGTGTTGTATACAGCCCTGGGGTTTTATGCGCTTGTAATACCTGCCGCATTGCTGATAGGAGGGGTGTACTACGATGGTGTTAAGCTTCAACTGATCAAATGGAAGCGTAGGCGCGATTGACCGCAGGAAGGTTAAATATCTGCGCTGTAATGGATCAGGATGTCTTTTCTTACCGTACTAACAAATTTTCTATTTTTGAGCGATGAAAATTGAACACATCGCCTTTTGGGTAGAAGATCTTGAAAAAGCAAAAGACTTCTATCAGACCTATTTCGATATGATCGCAAGTGATCGCTATCATAATCCCGCTAAAAATTTCACTTCTTATTTTCTTTCCTTTAAAGAGGAGGGCACTCGTATCGAATTAATGCATCGCCCGGATATAGCCATTACTTCTGGCCAAAGAGGGCTTGTTACCGGTATTACACACCTGGCTATATCAGTAGGGAGTAAAGAGCAGGTGGATCAACTCACTGAAAGGCTAAGAACTGATGGCTTTACCATAGCTGGAGAGCCCCGAACTACCGGTGATGGCTATTATGAAAGTGTAGTACTGGATACCGAAGGCAACCTGGTTGAGATAACAGAGTAAATATTAGGGTACTGATCTTTTTAAATATAAATGATAAAGATTAAAATAAATTTCAGGTTGATCCGTCTACCCGGAAAAGCCTGGATATGTCCAAAAAAATACTGATCATTAATGGTCATCCTAATAAAGACTCCTTATGCTTTGCACTGGCGAACACTTATAAAGAGGGCGCGATTCGTGCCGGCGCAGCAGTAAAAGAACTTGTTATTGCGGATCTCCGGTTTAACCCCAACCTGCAATATGGTTATCGCAAAAGAATAGAGTGGGAGCCGGACCTGGTGGCAGCATGGGAAAGTATTCAATGGGCCGAGCACCTGGTTTGGGTGCACCCGGTTTGGTGGGGCGGACTGCCGGCTATTACAAAAGGCTTTATTGACCGGGTTTTCCTTCCCGGCTATGCCTTTAAGTATCGCGAAGGTTCAGTATGGTGGGACAAGCTGCTGAAGGGTAAAACAGCACATATCATTACCACATTAGATCAGCCCGGCATTTACTATCGGCTGGCTTTCGGCAGGCCCAGTGTGAACCAATTGCGGAGATCAGTATTGCAGTTCTGCGGTATCAGCCCGGTCAAAGTAAGCTATATAGGTATTGTAAAAACGGCTACTGAAGAAAAACGCTCACAATGGTTGCAAAGGGTAAGGGATATGGGAACCCGCTTAAAATAGTTCGCCTGGACTGGTTTGATTCCTTGCTTATACTATATGGCCTGCATGAAATAACTGCTATTTGTTTATTCCCTGCAAACAGTATCTTTATATAAGTGCATTATTACACAATAATACTCGTCATTATGGCGCTAATGTTGGGCGCTTCTGCTTTTGCCGAAAAGCTGAAAGTGCCCGTGCCGGTATTATTGATTGTGGTAGGCATGATTGCAGGCTTTACGCCCAGCATGCCGGCTATAGAACTGGATCCTGAAATAGTAATGCTGATCTTTCTGCCGCCTTTATTATACGATGCTGCCTTTAACATTTCTGCCAAAGATTTTAAAACCAATATCAATACCATCAGCACGCTTGCTATAGGTTTGGTTTTTATTACTACAGCAGGTATCGCGGCAGTGGCCCATTACTTAATTCCCGGGATGAGCTGGCCTTTAGCTTTTGTATTAGGCGCTACGCTTTCTGCTACTGACGCGGTTGCTGCAATTGGTATTACCAAGGGGCTGGGCCTGCCTCATAAAACCGTTACCATACTCGAGGGGGAGAGCCTGGTGAATGACGCTTCTGCGTTGGTGGCTTATCGGTTTGCCGTGGCCGCTGTTACGGGCGTGGCTTTTGTTTGGTGGAAAGCCCTGTTTGATTTCCTGATCGTTTTGGGAGGCGGTTTCCTGGTAGGTATCATCATTGCCAAACTATTAGGTTTTGTGTTGCGTTTTTTTAGGGATAATTCGATGGTAGTGATCAGCCTGATGCTGTTGATGCCCTTTGTTACCTACCTGGTAGCGGAACATTTTGAAGTGTCGGGCGTAATAGCGGTTGTGGTATTAGGTCTTAACATGTCCTGGTTAAGCAAGAACAGGTTCCCTGAACATATCAAGCAGCAGTCACGTAATTTCTGGGATGTCAATATATTTTTATTAAACGGGTTGATATTTGTTTTAATAGGATTACAGTTTCCCCTGGTATTAAAACGAATGGAAACGAACCAGATATGGACCTATATAGGCTACGCAGCTATTATCACAGTGGTTACTTTCCTGATTAGGATGATACGGGTTTTTATGCAGCAGTTTAACCTGCAAAAAGCTTTCGAGGGTAAGCGGCGTATAAGCGAGGAGGCGCTGTTCGATTCCAAAACCAGCCTGATCATTACATGGGCCGGTATGAGGGGTATTGTTTCGCTGGCTATAGCCTTAGGTCTTCCGTTGAGCATCAATAACCAGCAGCCGTTTCCCCTGCGTAACGAAATTATCTTCCTTTCTATTGCTGTTGTGTTGCTATCCTTATTGGGCCAGGGGCTTACGCTGCCATGGGTAGTTAAAAAGTTTGGTAGGGGTAAAGACGTCTCCATTGCCTCGATGAATATAGAAGAAACGGGTCATCAGGACTAAGTTTGGCAAAGCTGTCTATACTGATTAACTTAGATATATGAGCCATCTACTAGATATCAGTTGCCCCTCCTGTCAATCCAGTCAGTTGAGCACCACAGAAAAAAGTGGTAGCAGGCTTACATTAACCTGCTTATCCTGTGGCTATATGTTCAAGGCAGTTGATACACCTTGAGCCGCAGCCACAGCGCCACGGCGCCCATCGGCAGCGCCAGCAGGAAGGGAATGCGCCAGCCCCAGTCATGCAACTGCTGCACGCTCAGCAGCGCGGCCAGCAGCGCCA
>JBCNOR010000037.1:0-16406 GCA_039593785.1 Niabella sp.
CAATCAATCCGATTGTCCTGGCCGGTACATCAAACTCGGTTTTCCTGATCAGCTTCAAAAGATAAATAGCCCAGGGGCCCGGCTGTTCAATCTTCTTTGCAAGCTTCACTACCAGGTTGTCCATCGCTGCAATATGCTGTTCCTGCTGAACCGGGGTCATATTAGCCAACAGCACCGCATTACCCCAGGAAGTTGCCCGGGCTTTATCAATACTGAAATTTAAAACAGCTTCATGTCTTCCATTGATAACCCTTGCCAGGAAGCGCATCGGCGCCCATACCTGTGAAAGACATTCCTGTACATCGTCAATAAGGCGGGCAATAACAATATTAATAGCGTTAAAGTCTTTCTCAAGCGCATCAATTTTTGCACCCGGTGCAATAGTTGCAGCGGCAATAGCAAGATCGAGGTTGATATGTGTATTAATACCTAAAAGTAAATGCTGCAGTACAATATTATTATTGTTAGAGCTGCTGGTAAAAGTATATTGCCATGACTGGGTACAGGGTTGCTGCGCCTGGAAACACTTCCATGCATGGGTATATCTCGCAGCGAAGTGAATATCCAGTTGTTCCATACGGGAAGGGTCTTCAAAAATTCCGTTAATGATCCCGTCTTTTACAGCTTGCGTCATTCGCAAATAAAGTGCTGCAAAGTAACCTGCCCTGAGGTTGTTTTTCTTACAATGGTTGACTATTAGCTGAAGATCAGCAATTACGGCGTTAATATTTGGATAGGGCATAGTGCAGAATTGGTTATTTAAAGATACGTTAAGTAGGAAAATAATAGAAACTAAAAAATATAGCATCTTATTATGCTAAATAATTTAGCTTTAATGTGTATTTTTACACCGGATATAAAGAAATAAAGTTGAAGGAATTGGTTTGGCGCGCTTTATGCATAAGATAGGCAATTAAACTCTAAACTTTATGTCTACTGAAAATTTAACCCGGCAGGAAGCCGCTCAAAAGTTGAAAGAACTTTCCGAAAAAGCACGTGTTTGTATGTTTTGTACACAGCTGGATGAACTGCCTTTGGCAGCACGTCCCATGACTTTACAGGAGTGTGATGAAGAAGGAAATCTTTGGTTTATAAGCAGCGCCGATAGTAACAAAAATTTTGAAATAGGTGATGATAAAAGGGTGCAATTATTTTTTATGAATAATAGCAACCACGAATACCTGTCAGTTTTTGGAGACGCTTTTATTTACACCGACAAGGAGACGATAGAAGAGAAATGGTCACCATTGGCCAAAGCCTGGTTTGAGGAAGGAAAAGACGATCCGAATGTAACCATTATAAGAGTAGCGCCTGGTGACACTTATTACTGGGATACAAAAGCAGGAAAGCTGGTAACTCTGGCCAGTTTTGCCTGGGCGGCTGTAACCGGACAAAAAACGGATAACAGCGATGGGGTTGAAGGAAAATTGAACGTATAGTTGTAAGCTATCGTTCATAAACTGTTTGTTGTGTTGATGGAGGAATTTATATGAACGATAGATTACGTGAAAAATTAAACATTTTAGCAGATGCTGCCAAGTATGACGTGAGTTGTAGCAGCAGCGGCAGCAAACGGAAAAATGAGGGCGGCATCGGTAATGCTTCTAATGGTATCTGCCATAGCTATACAGAAGACGGGCGTTGTGTATCATTATTAAAAATTTTGCTGACCAATCATTGTATTTATGATTGTGCCTTCTGTGTTTCCAGGAAAAGTAATGACGTCAGGCGTGCCGCTTTTACCGTAGATGAAGTGGTGCAGCTAACTATGAATTTTTACCGTCGCAATTATATAGAAGGATTGTTCTTAAGTTCCGGCATCTTTAAAAATGCTGATTATACCATGGAACGCCTGCTGCGTGTGGTTAAAAAGCTTCGTATTGACGAAAAATATAACGGTTATATTCATCTGAAAACCATTCCTAAAGCAAGCGAGGAGCTGATCAAAGAGGCGGGGCTGTATGTAGACCGCATGAGCATTAACCTGGAAATGCCTACAGAAGAAGGTTTGAAGCTGGTAGCGCCCGATAAAAGTCATTTGGATGTTCAAAAACCCTTGAATTTTGTACAAAACCAAATTGCTCAATTCAGGGATGATAGAAGGCTGATTAAGAAAGTTCCCCGCTTTGTACCTGCTGGGCAGAGTACACAGATGGTGGTTGGGGCTACACCTGAATCAGATATGCAGATCATGCAAACGGCAAACGCATATTATAAAAACTTCTTTCTTAAACGGGTATATTATAGTGGGTTTATTCCAATACCTAATACAGCTGCGCTCCTGCCGCAGTTAGGAACACCGCCACCGCTACTGCGTGAAAACCGCTTATATCAGACAGATTGGTTAATGCGCTTTTATGGCTTCGAAGTACGGGAATTATTAAATGCCAGCCATCCCAACCTTGAAACGGATATAGACCCCAAGCTTAGCTGGGCTTTGCGCAATTTGCATCTCTTCCCAATTGATATTAATACTGCCGATTATCAGATGATGATCCGGGTGCCTGGTATTGGCAGGCAGAGCGCTCAACATATTGTATCGGCCCGTAAGTTTGGAAAGCTACATATACATCAACTCAAAAAAATAGGCATAGCTTATAACCGGGCTCAATACTTTATCTATTGTGCAGATTCTCATGCAAGCCTGCGTTACCTGCAACCCCATGAAATCAGGTCGTTAATTCTTAACAGCGGACATAGTAAATATAAAAGTCTGCATGATACCCAATTGCAATTGTTTTAAAACAGTCTTTTATGGATTATCTTTTTGACGGAAGCTTTAAAGGGATGTTAACCGCTGTATTTGACTGTTTTGAAAGAAAAGACTTTAATGCCCGGCTGTATCCATCTGCCAATCACCAAAATTCTGTTTTTGGCATTATCCATCATGTAAATACCAATGATGCCAGTGCGAAAAGGGTGTGGAAAGGATTAATGAGCCGCCTGCCTGCCATTGAAGCCAGAAAGATATATGTGGCCTATTTATCAGAAATACCGGAAGTATATGATAAATTATTTAGGTTAATGGTGGATGTATTTCAGAATAGTGGCGATATGATCAATAATTATGGCGATGGGGATATACTTTTTATAACGCAGGTTGCCCAAAAAGTAGAAAGAGAAAAACATCGGATGAAGGCTTTTATACGTTTTCAGAAAAGTAAGGAGCAGTTATATTTTGCTACTATGGAACCCGATTTTAATGTGCTTCCATTGATTACCCGCTTTTTTAAAGAACGGTACGCAGATCAGCAATGGCTGATCTACGATAACAAACGCCGGTACGGCGCTTATTACGATAAGCAGAATCTGAGTGAAATTGAACTGAATGTATTAGATATATCGTCTGATGTTGTTGCGAAGGATGCTGTTACTTTAGACGAACAGGAGGCTTTGTATGCAGCCTTGTGGCAGGATTATTTTAAAAGTACCAATATAGCATCCAGGAAAAACACCCGTTTACATGTACGGCATGTACCTAAAAGATACTGGAGATACCTGACCGAGAAGCAGGTATAATACAAAATCAGGAAACTGCCGGCTGATGGTTCAGCACTTTTACTGTAACCATAAGTTGTCCTATATGCCGCATGGTATGCTCTGCAGCATGTGTACAGAGCCCTATGACGGTTGAGGGCAGGGCTGCCCTTCCAACTGAGCGGGGATGGGCGAGTAGGTCGGGCATAAAATTTTTCAATCGATCTAAGGTTATTTTGATCTGCTTCTGGCATTGCTCTTCGAGATCTGAAGAGGAGAGGTCCTGTATTTCGGTTTCTTTTCTCAGGTATGCCAATTGGGCATCCGTTAACATATTGCCCTCTGCATAAGTAAGCAAGCGATCCAAAACGCCGGAAATATGTAGTAAATGAAACCCGGGCGAAGCACAATCTGCCGGTTTACTCCATAAAAGTTGATCATTGAAATTTTGCATAATAATTGCAAGCTCTTCACCGGCCTGGAGGAGCGCATGGGCAACCGGTTGAAGCAGCTGTGTAATGCCCTCAAAATGTTCGCCTCTTAACCAAACTTCTTTATCTTGTTTCAAAGTAGTAGCTTTATGTTAGACTAAAGTAGCTGAAAATTTTAAAATATACCATCGGTTTCCGGTATTTAAAATATTTGATATGAAAAGTATTATAGCAGCGTTAGATTTGCAAAGCCAGACAGAGCTGGTCGTTAATAAAGCCATTGAAATGGCCGATAAGTTTAACTCAGACCTGCACCTCGTTCATGTGATAGCATCGGTTGGTAGTTATATTGCTCCCAACCTGGTTGATCCCCTGGGCGGTATCGAAACCGCCGTTCTTCCCAATGAGCTGGAGCTGATAGAGGCGCATAAGAATATAGCCGAAGAGCAATTGGATAAAATTAAAGCCAGCCTGAAATTTAAAGCGTTAACTACAAAAGTGCTTTTAGGAACAGTTGAAGAAGAAATTGTGAATTATGCCAGGGAAATAGGCGCAGAGCTGATAGTGATCGGTACACACCAACATAGCGGCTTGTCAAGATTGTTGAACGGCGAAACTTCTGTACGGATATTACATGAAGCACAGATACCCATATTAGTTATTCCAACGATAGAAAATAAATAGTTTATAACGATGAGATTTAAATGGCTGCTTTCTTTTTTACCTGTTTTATTAGCAGGATTTTATTCTACATTAACTGCACAACCTAAAAAGCCGAATATCATTTTGATACTGGCCGACGACCTGGGAGTCGGTGACCTGGGGGTATACGGACAGCAAAAGATCAAAACGCCCCACCTGGACCGGCTGGCAAAGGATGGACTGCAGTTTAACCGGTTTTACTCGGGAACTTCCGTGTGCGCTCCGTCCCGCTCATCTTTAATGACAGGGCAACATACCGGGCATACGCCCATCCGTGGAAATAAAGCTACCCAGCCGGAAGGCCAGTGGCCATTACCTGAAGGAACAGTTACGATTGCCGGGCTGTTGAAAAGTGCAGGATATATTACCGGTGATTTTGGAAAGTGGGGACTTGGTTTTGTAGGTACTTCGGGCGATCCTAACCGGCAGGGCTTTGATGAGTTTTACGGGTATAACTGCCAGTCGCTGGCACATAATTATTTCCCGGAACATCTGTGGCATAATAGCTCAAAAGTATCTTTGCCCAATACTACTACTCATCAAGCTGTTTATGCTGCACAGTTAATTCATGAAAAAGCCCAACAGTTTATTCAAAAAAACAGTAAACAACCTTTTTTTCTTTTTCTATCCTACACGCTTCCGCATGCTGCCCTGCAGTTACCCGCGAATGACTCTTTACTGGCACATTATATCAAAGTGTTTGATGAAAAGCCGGTAGCAGTCCCAATAGGGTGGCAGGGAAAGGGATATCAGCCGCAGGCATACCCGCATGCTGCTTATGCCGCAATGGTTGGACGGCTGGATCAGTATGTAGGCGAAGTAAGAAAACAGGTGGAAGCATTAGGCATAGCCGATAATACGCTGATCCTTTTTGCCAGTGATAACGGCCCCCATAAAGAAGGTGGTAATGACCCGGTATTCTTTAATAGCAGCGCGGGCTTAAAGGGAGTGAAACGCGACCTGTATGAAGGGGGTGTACGCACGCCCTTTATTGCCTGGTGGCCGGGAACTATTAAAGCCGGTCGCCGTTCCGACTTCACGGGTGCGTTCTGGGACCTGCTGCCGACTTTTGCGGATCTCGCAGGTGTTAAAGTTTCATCACCGGTTGATGGTATCTCTATTGTTCCTGAATTAAGAAATCAGCCTCAGGAAAAACATGATTACCTGTACTGGGAATTTCATGAGCAGGGCGGTAAGCAAGCTGTTCGTATGGGAGACTGGAAAGGAATACGGTTGAATGCTATAGCCCGTCCTGATGGGCCAATAGAATTGTATGATCTTAGGGCAGATCCGGCAGAGCAACATAATAAAGCGGCGGCCCACCCCGATATTACAGCCCGTATAGCTGATATCATGAAAAAGGAACATGTTGAAAATGAAGACTTTCCTTTCTTTCAAAATACAAAGAAGTAGCAGGCCCGGAGTTGATTCAGGACAGTTCAGGATGCGCTGTTCATACCGAAGGTTTAATTTGTTGCAAATAAGGAACGGTTGCGATGTACGGGAGCCCACATCTGCACTTCCTTCATTGGGAGATAAAACAGTTATATGCAACGAATTGCCTTTAAGATGAAATTACTTCCGGGATTTGAAGCCGAGTACAAAAAACGCCATGATGAAATATGGCCCGAATTGCGAGCGCTTTTGCATGAAACGGGCGTAAGCGATTATGCTATATTCCTGGATGATCAAACCCTTGACCTGTTAGGGGTATTAAAGCTTGCAGATGGAAAGACAATGGACCAATTGCCATCTCAGCCTGTTATGCAAAAATGGTGGGCTTATATGGCTGATATCATGGAAACTCATCCTGGTAATGAACCCTTGTCTGTTCCTTTAAAAGAGGTGTTTTACATGCCTTAATGTTTTCTATTTTTTTATACTTAAACCCAAAAATAAATGATGTTGGCTGGTCAAATTAAAACAACCCTGCTGTTCGGGTTTGGCATGTTGGCTGTAACGCAGCTATCCGCCCAGTATGTGAGCGGTACAGGTAATGATGCTACGATGCCCCTGCACCTGATGAAGCCAGACTATGACATACCATATGGTGAAACAACCCCCGAAAAAGTAAAGAAGGTCTTGGATCGTGTGTATGATTATCTGAATGCGGTAACGCCGGCCAGCCTGGCTAATAAGCAAACAGATGCAGCAGTAAACCTGGCTCAGGCAAATGAGCATTCGGTTTTAAAAAAGGGAGATTTCCGGCTTACCAGCTATGAATGGGGAGTAACTTATACAGGTATGCTGGAAGCGTCTGCTGCAACCGGTGATAAACGGTATGCTCAATATTCTATTGACAGGATCAATTTCCTGGGAAATGTGGTAAAGCATTATAAAGGGTTGCAGGCAAAGCAGGCGGATATGGCTACGCCCGTCAGGTCGGTTATGCGGCCGCATGCTTTAGATGACGCAGGATCTTTATGTGCATCTATGATTAAAGCGATCAATGCAGGTGCGGACGCCGGCGTAGTGAGACCCATGATCGATAATTTTATTAATTATATAATGACCAAAGAATTCAGGCTGAGCGATGGCACGTTAGCCCGGAACAGGCCTTTGCCGAACACACTTTGGTTGGACGACCTGTATATGAGTTTACCGGCATTGGCTCAAATGGGTAAATTGACGGGTGATGGTAAATACTTTAATGAGGCTGTAAAGCAGTATCAGCTGTTTGCCGGACGTATGTTTAACACAAGTAATAATCTGTATATGCATGGCTGGGTGCAGGGTATGGAGCCGCATCCGCAGTTTCATTGGGCGCGCGCTAATGGCTGGGCTATTATGACAAAAGTTGAATTATTAGATGCGTTGCCGGAAGCGCATCCGGGGAGAAAACAAATTTTAGAGATGTTGAAAAAGCATGCTGCCGGCCTGGCCGTTTTGCAGGATAAAAAAGGTTTCTGGCACCAGCTGCTGAACAGGAATGATTCTTACCTGGAAACATCTGCTACTGCTATATATGCTTATTGCATAGCGCGTGCTATTAATAAAGGGTGGCTGGATGCAAAAGCTTATGGCCCTATGGTAATATTGGCATGGAATGCAGTAGCAACAAAGGTTGCAGAAAACGGGCAGGTAGAAGGCACCTGCGTGGGAACGGGCATGGGCTTTGATCCCGCCTTTTATTACTACCGGCCTGTAAACAACTTTGCTGCTCACGGTTATGGACCGGTTTTATTGGCTGCTGCCGAAATGTACCGGTTACTTAAAGCACACCCTTTTGAAATAAATGACAGTGCCGTACAGATGAAATGATCGAGAAATAGCAATTGTATTTCTTTGCAAAGACGTGTTGTGCGCAGCACGTCTTTTTTATACTCATTTCGTTTAAAGGCTAATTAAAAAATCTTTTAAAGAACTTACATGCAAATGAGGTAGTTGTGTTTGCAAGCAGGATGGTTCAGGACAGTTGACTTTTCATTATTGGCTACATTGTATGGTACTTTCTAACGATTATTAATTTAAACCAAACAGTCATATGAAAAGACGCAGGTATTCTTGTTGCTTATTGCTATGTGCAATATTTTTTTGGGCAACCCCTCTCGTATTGCGGGCTCAGCAGGCCACAAAAATTACAGGTACTGTACTGGATGAAACGGCCAAACCCGTTGTGGGCGCCTCTGTACAACTAAAGGGCGGGGCCCTTACAGTAGCCACCGGGTCAGAGGGTGAGTTTGCCATTGACGTACCTATGAACGCAGTGCTGATTATTTCCAGTGTGGGTTACGAAACCCAGGAGGTTGTTGTTACGCAAGCGCAATTAAATATAGTGCTTCGCCAACGGGCTTCCGAGATGGATCAAATTGTTGTTGTGGGCTATGGAACTCGCAAAAAAAGTGATGTAACGGGTGCTATTGCCTCTATAGGTGGTGATGATTTACGTACAGTGCCCACTACCAATCTGACACAGGCGCTGCAGGGAAGAGTCAGCGGCGTTGTGGCAACACCTAATAGTTTCAGGCCGGGAAGCGGCAGCACTATTCGCATAAGAGGTAACAGGTCGCTGAGCGCAAGCAACGAGCCTTTGTATGTGGTAGATGGTTTTCCTGTTAGCTACACCATTGATGACATGAACCCTGCAGATATTGAGTCGGTTGATATCCTGAAAGATGCGTCGGCTACTGCTATTTACGGTGTGCGGGGTGCAAATGGTGTGGTTCAGATTACAACTAGAAAAGGCAAGGCCGGCAAAGTAAGCGTTACCTATATGGGTAGTAAGTCGGTTGAAAATATTGTTCGCCCGTTGCCGATATTTAATGGCTCCGAAATTGCTGATGCCTGGCGGCAGGCTTTCTTCGCCGATAAACAGTATACTGCGGACAGGGGTACAGCATCTGCAATCAATCCCTTATCGTATTTCCCATCTGCAACCAATGATATCGCCTTATTCTGGAGAAGATTTGGCAGCCTGGAACAGTGGAATTCCGTTAAGGATGCGTATACATGGGATGTATATGATCCAGCGAATAATATTTTCAAAGCCCGTAAAAGACCTACAACTGATGCAGAAAAAGCACTGTTAAGGGGGCTAGGGATTACCTCGCAGCTGGACAGTGTGGATATGTATGATCCGTCAAAGGTGAAAAGCTTCGACTGGCAAAATGAAGTAGGTTTAAGGCAGGGAGCAACCGATAATCATAGCATCTCCGTTACTGGTGGAAGTGAAAAAATACGTGCATCAATGAATGCGGGTTATTTTAAGCAGACAGGGATAGAATGGGGGCAGGATTTTACCCGCTATTCAATTGGAAACTCTGTAGATTTCAGGCCTAATAAAATTTTAAACTTCGGAACCAGCATTAATTATATACATAGTATCACCAATACAAGTACTGGGTCATTGGGCAATGCTTCGGGAATGATTCCTTTGGTGACACCTTATGATTCGGCAGGTAACTGGGTATTGTATCCCAACAAAGACCAGCAGATCATCAGTGCGATCAATGACAGGAATACGGTATTTGATGAAACAAAGGCCAACAGGGTGTTTGGAAATGTATACGCTGAAATAACCTTGCTTAAAGGACTGAAGTATCGTACTATGTTTGGTAGCGATATCCGTTTATCCACCAGAGGTACTTTTAACGGCGCGCAATCCTCTATCCGGCTGGGTAGCGCTGCCAATGCCAGTCAAACCAATAATAAAGCTTCTTCGTGGGTATATGACAATATTTTAACTTATAATACCACGATTAAATCAGACCATTCCCTTTTCGTGACCTTATTGCACGAAATGCAAAGTTTAAACCGTTCATCATCTTTAACAATGAACGCTAATAACCTGATCTTTGAGTCTCAGAAATGGTACTCTCTTCAGAATAACACTGATGCTACAGTTACCGGGTCTGGTACTTTCTCGGCCTCGCAGTATTTGTCTTACATGGGTAGGATTGAATATGGCTTCCGCGGCAAATACCTGCTTACTGTTACCAATCGCTATGATAATTCTTCTGTATTGTCGGAAAGTAATAAAGGAGCATGGTTCCCGTCAGCTTCTGTTGCGTGGACGCTGGACCGGGAGAAATTCTTCCAGGGACAGCAGGTGTTGAACACCGCAAAAATAAGGGCCGGTTTTGGTGTGGTGGGAAACGCATCGATTGATCCTTATCAAACAGGTGGTCCTCTTGGCTTCACCAACTACAACTGGGGGAACGGGGTGGCTGCAATAGGTTCCGCACCTACTACTTTTCCAACCCCGGATCTTACATGGGAAAAAACAACTACCAGCAACCTGGGTATTGAGTTTTCCCTGCTCAATAACAGGATTTCCGCAACTGTCGATCTGTATGATGCAACAACGCGGGATCAATTGCAAAGGCGATCGATACCCGGAGCTAATGGCGTGACCAGCGTGTTCTTTAATTTGGGCAGAGTGAATAACCGTGGTATAGAAGTATCACTTAGTACGCAGAATATCTTAAGGGAAAACTTTAAATGGAGTACGGATTTCATGTTCTCAAGGAATAAGGAAAAGATTGTTGATATTGACGGCTCGGGTAATGATAATCTGGCCAACCTGTGGCTGCTGGGTGAGCCTTTACAGGTTTACTGGAGCTATAAGAAGGACGGTATTTTTCAATACAGCGATACTGCCGCAGGAGGTATACTGGCTTCTGTTTACTGGCCTAAAAATGGAAAAACCAATACCCAGTTTCAGCCGGGCCGCATCAAAATAGTGGACACGAATGGAGATTCCACGTTCAGCGCAGCAGACAGGGTGGTACTCGGCTCACATAACCCGGATTTTATTGCCAGTATCAACAACACTTTTTCCTATAAAAATTTTGAACTGAACCTCCTTACCTATTTCAGAGTGGGTGGGCTTTACAGGGTGCCGCGGCCGGGGCTTGTAGGCCGCTATCAATCCAATAAAGTGAATTACTGGACTCCTACTAATCCCAGCAACGATTACCAGCAGCCTACTCAAACCAGTGATATTCCTTTATACTGGGAAGCACTTACTTACCGGGATGCAACGTTTATCCGTATTCGTAACATTACTTTGACTTACAGACTGCCCAAAGATCTTACATCAAAAATGCGTATGAATAACCTCGCTTTTTATGTAACTGCAGTCAACCCCATTCTCATACATAACGGGGATAAGGGATACGATCCCGAAACAGTTCCGTACAGGGAGTTTCCGGGAAATACAACCAGTCAGGTAGGTCCCAACTCCTATAACTACCGTAGTTACGTATTTGGTTTAAGAGCAGACTTGTAAGTAATTTAAAAGACAAAAAAAATATTATGAAACGTATATTATATAGTCAGTTTTATATCACCACATTGCTGATGTTAGTTCTTTCATCATGCAATAAGTTTATAAAAGAAGAGCTGGTGACCGTATTGAATGAGGATTATTACAAGACGGATGCAGGCTTGGAAGACCTGGTTAAATCGGCCTATGCTCCCCTGCAATGGAAGTTTACAGGCGAGCAATCTTATGCGATGTCCAATTTTGGAACGGACGAATTTCGCGAGGGGGATCAGTTTAATAACGTTCGTTATAATGATTATGACGCTAATCTCAATGCCAATGATGCTTTTGTGAACGATATGTGGAATAACCATTATGCAGGCATCCGCAGGTGTAACCAGGGTATCGAAATGATCAGTGCGTATGATAATCCCTCTTCACCATCTTTAGGTACGCAGGCAAAGAAGGATGTCCGCATCGCTGAATTGCGGGCATTGAGAGGTTTCTATTATTTTCAGTTGCTGCAACAGATGGGAGGTGTTCCATTAGTGTTAACAGTGCCTACACAACCGCAATACGAGTTTCCCCGGGCCAGCGAAGCAGAAGTATATGCCCAGGTTATTACTGATTTTAAACAAGCTGCCCCTGCCTTGCCCTGGAGATACACGGGGGCCGACAGAGGCCGCGCTACTAAAGCAATGGCTCATCATTATCTGGCTAAAGTATATCTTACCAGGGGTAGTGCAGTGACAGAGCAGCGTGGACAAAAAAACACGGATATGGATAGCGCCATCTATTTTGCCAATGATGTCATAGCGAATAGCGGGCATGTATTAGAAGCAGACTATGGAAATCTCTTCAACGCAGCTTATCCCGATGGGACTATTGCACCGCTGGGCCAGGTGGGTGCACCGCCGCTGAGTTCCAAGGCAAAAATTGAAGCGAATAATGCCAGCAATGAAATTATATTTGCGGCACAATTCAGCTCCAATTTAAATCTGGCTGGAAATAATAACCAGACACATTTATTTTATCCCGGGCAGTATGATGCGGGTATTCCGGGCATGGGGCGCGATTTCTTTAATGGCCGGCCTTTCAGAAGACTAAGGCCCACCGATTACACCATTGATATCTTCGATAAGATAAATGACTCCCGCTTCTTCAAAACATTTCAAACAGTATATTATCGAAACCTGGCATCCAATAGTGGAATACCTGTTTTTACCGTCGCTAATGCTCCCAATCCTTCATTGGTGGGGCAACCAAGAGTAATGTTGGGAGATACTGCGGCCTTATTTATTGTGAATCCGCCTAATCTACCATTACTAACATCACAGATTTCGGCGATGCGCTACGTGGCTGTGTTTGCAAGAAACAAACAGAACGCAGTTGGTGGCGAGATTACTACAGACTTTAATAATAATAAGTACCTGGCCATGATCAAATTCTCCGATCCTATCCGACTGACCAATACGAACAATGAAGCGCGGGGGATCAGAAACGGAACCTACGCCAGGCTTGCAGAAACTTACCTGATCATGGCGGAAGCCTATGGTCGGAAAGGCGATTACACCAACGCTCTAACCTACATCAATATAATAAGGAAGCGTGCGGCATATAAAGCCAATGAAGCCCGTAGCCCCCAGATATGGCAATACATGGGCGGCCCTAACACATTAGCCAATACAGAATTGCCTAATACGGCCACCGCCGCCTTATTTACTACCAATGCCCCCAGTGAAATGTATCCTGCAACTGTTGCCTCAACCCCAGAGAGGTTTATTCATTTTATGTTGAATGAAAGGACCCGTGAACTCTGTGGCGAGTTTTACCGCTGGGAAGACCTCGTTCGTACCGAAACATTGTTTGAAAGAACAAAACTGTATAATGCAGATATTAGTCCTTCATTTGCTACCTACCATAAACGAAGGCCCATTCCTTACCTGCAGATGGTGGCCCAGCAGATCAACGGGCAGCCCATGACGCCGGATCAGATGAAGAGTTATCAAAACCCGGGATACTAGGTGTAATTATATTCATACAATGCCGCGATTTAAAAGCGGCATTTTTTTTCTTCATTACAGGATAGTTCAGGATTGCTGATTGACGCATAACCTTAATTTTACGATAAGGCCTGATAATTGACAAAGACGCTATGGCTTTGCACAACAACGATTGGGATATAGTCATTTTTGAAAATGCTAAACGATACTGATGATTTTTAAAGGTAGAAATTTTGGGCTACTGTTATACAGTTTAGCCTTCGTATTAATGATGGCTGATGGGATAAATGCCCAGTTAGCCTGGCCGGTTATTCATCAGCAACATAAGCCATGGACCCGCTGGTGGTGGGAGGGGAGCGCTGTAAATGAAAAGGGATTGACCTGGAACCTGGACCAATATCAGAAAGCGGGGCTGGGTGGTGTGGAAATTACACCTATCTATGGTGTTTATGGTGAAGAGCGAAACTTTGTAGACTTTCTTTCACCCAGGTGGATGCAGTTGTTGGTCCACACTTTAAAGGAGAGTAAGCGATTAGGTCTTGGTGTAGACCTCGCGAATGGTACCGGCTGGCCTTTTGGCGGCCCCTGGGTAAAAGATGAGGATGCCAGCAAGGCCATTTTTCATAAAGTATATACATTGGAGGCCGGCGGCAGGTTGGTCGAACCGGTGACCTTTGAACGGGAGGGTTTTGTACGTACTGCAAACGGCAAAAAACTTACGATTGAAGCTGTCAATGATGCAATAAAGGATAATAAAAATCTGCAGGAACTGGCTTTAGACCAGGTACAGTTTTCGGGGAAATTGCCGCTGGTGAGTTTGATGGCTTATAACTCAAATGCGAAGCCACTGGATCTTACGGATAAAGTATCAGCTAATGGTATATTGCAATGGACGGCGCCTGCCGGATCGGGCAAGTGGACCTTGTATGCTTTATTTGAAGGCTTACATGGTAAAATGGTGGAGAGGGCGGCTCCGGGAGGTGAAGGCTATGCAATCGATCATTTTTCGAAGCAGGCCGCCCGGAATTATTTTAAAAAATTTGACGAAGCTTTTAAGGGTTATGATGTCAGTTATCTTCGCTCGTTTTTTAACGATTCTTATGAAGTAGACGATGCACGCGGGGAAGCCAACTGGACACCTGAATTCTTTGATGAATTTTATAAACGTAAAGGATATGATTTGCGTACGCAGTTGCCTGCATTATTCAGTAAATCAAGTGATCCCAAATCTTCTGCTGTGATCCATGATTACCGGTCGGTGATCGATGAGCTGCTGTTAGAGCATTTCACCAAAGAATGGAAAAAGTGGGGCGATGGAAAAGGAAAAATGTTACGCAACCAAAGCCATGGCTCTCCCGCTAATACATTAGATTTATATAGTGTTGTAGATATACCTGAAACAGAGGGGAATGATATGCTAAGGTTTAAATTTGCTACTTCTGCAGCTAATGTTATGGGAAAACCTCTCGTTTCATCTGAGTCAGCTACCTGGCTGAATGAACATTTTTTATCTTCCTGGGGTGATGTAAAAAAGGCGTTAGATCTTTTTTTTCTGGGAGGTGTCAATCATATCTTCTATCATGGAACAGCATATTCTCCGCAGGAGGCTAAGTGGCCGGGATGGCTGTTTTATGCAGCGGTTCATTTTCAGCCCGAAAACCCTCAATGGAGGCATTTTCACGCCCTGAACCAATATGTAGCAAGGGTTCAGTCTTTCCTGCAAAGCGGTAAACCTGATAACGACATATTATTGTACTATCCTATTGCCGATCGTTATTCGCAGCCGGGTAATACGTTATTGCAACATTTCGATGGTATGGAAAAGAATTTTGTTAATACTGATTTTGAGCATGTTTCCAAAGAAATGATTGAAAAAGGATACAGCTTTGATTTTTTCTCTGATCGCCAGTTACAACAATTTAAATTTCAGGATAATCATATTATCACAGGAGGAAACCAGTTTAAAGCCATTTTATTACCGGCTATTGATAAAATACCTGAAGCGTCAATGTTGGCTATACTTAATCTGGTGAAGGCAGGCGCTACTTTGTTGGTGCATGGACATCTGCCGGAGCGTGTTCCGGGTTTTAATAAAGCAAATGAAAGAACTGCTGCACTACATCAGCTGCTTGCGACTTTAAAATTTAACGGGAGGCAGCCCCTGCAAACTGCTCAATTGGGAAAAGGCCTGGTGTATAGAAGTAACGATTTAGATGAACTTGCCCGCGTTGCAAAAGCCAGGCAGGAAAAACCCTCCGCCGATTCCGTTTACATGTTACGCCGTAGAAACGGGCAGGGGCATTTTTACTTTGTAAACAATCGTACCGGGCGAACAGTAGAAGAATGGGTAAAGCTGGCAGATCGTGCTGCAGCAGCTGCTTTGTTCGATCCCATCAACGGAGCAAAAGGCATGGCGCGGATAAGGCCAGCCCGGGATGGTGGTATAGAAGTTTGGACCCAACTGGAGCCGCATGCATCTGTGATCATTGCATCTTATCGGTCTGGAAAAACAGGGCCCATGTTTCCATACAGAGTACCGGCTGGCAATGCTATGGTGCCCGGCGGACAATGGAAGCTTGAGTTTTTACAGGGAGGTCCTGTTCTGCCAATGGCTACGGTTCTCGATCAATTGGGCTCCTGGACAGAACTCAACGATGAGGCTGCTAAAAACTTCTCGGGTGTAGCAAAGTATACGCTGCAGTTCAATCGACCTCCGGGTAAAGCAGCCAGCTATCTTTTAAACCTCGGAAAGATAAACGAAACGGCTGAAGTGATTCTTAACGGTACAACAATAGCTACTTTGATAGGCCCGTCTTTTACCGTAACCATACCCGCCGCAGCTTTGCAATCAACCAACAAGCTGGAAATAGTAGTAGCCAATTTAATGGCGAACCGCATAGCTTATATGGATCGCAATAATATACCATGGCAGATCTTTTACAATACCAATATGCCGGCCAGGAAAACGGAGAATGTAAAGGATGGCCTGTTTCACGCAGGGCATTGGAAACCTCTTCCATCAGGACTTTCAGGACCTGTTACCCTAACATCTCTAAATTAAAACATTGCGACAATCAAAATATATAC
>JBCNOR010000370.1:0-5551 GCA_039593785.1 Niabella sp.
ACCCGCATCATATACTACTTTAAAAGTATAGTGTGCGTTGCCCGACATGCCTTTGGGGTCGGTTACCTGCGCTTTAAATGTTTCGGTTCCTATTTTTACTGATATCGCCGGTACGGCTACTACTATGGCTTTATAAAAACCAGGCTTGTAATGCCAGGGTTTGGTTTCCTCGCTTTGCAGTACCGTAATAACGGCATCGCCTGGAACATTAACTGTTTCAAAGTCTATTAAGGTGTTCCTGTGGATAAACTTGCCATCCTTAATATTACTGGAGGGTGTTTCAAAATTTATCGCTATCAATGCATCAGCGTCTTTAAGTTTTGTTTCATCGCTTTGATCTGCTATATTGGGAAATCCTACGGTAATAGGAGAAGTCGCATAAACCTCTCTTTTAACCGATGCCTGCGGAGATTTATAATAATCAGGAGAGACAAGTCCAAATCCTATATAATTAAAAGAATAGCTGGATGGTTTATACCGTAGCAAGTACGGATCGCCATCAGGAACAGCGTGTAATGTATCAGCTACTATATTAAAGTTGTATTTCTGGCCACCTCCGCTTAGGATCCAGTTCTGCCGTTCTTCCAAGTCGATATCTTTTATAGCAAAAGCCACGGTTTTAACCGGTATTTCAACTACACGGTTTTCAATTCCATTTTTTTTACAGGAGAACAAAAGCAGGGTAGCGGCAAACAAGGCCAGCGGATATAATCGTTTCATGACCTATATAACGGGTAATCAGCCGGAAGCGCAACAGCTCGTATTAAAAAAATCCAAATAAAGAATGACCGCAAAATCCGCTTAAAAAGTTAAATTTGCCGTCACACCAGTAAAACAAGTATGAGCGTAGATAAGCATGTAGAAGAGGAAAAAAGCCTCAATTTTTTGGAAGAAATAGTGGAAAATGATCTGTCGGCAGGGAAATATCAATCGATAATGACCCGTTTTCCGCCGGAGCCTAATGGCTATTTACATATTGGCCATGCCAGTAGTATCTGCCTGAATTTTGGATTAACACAAAAGTTTGGCGGGGGCACCAATCTTCGTTTTGATGATACCAACCCGGTTACGGAGGATACGGAATATGTAGAAAGTATTAAAGAGGATATTAAGTGGCTGGGTTTTGAGTGGAAGAATGAATTGTATGCTTCAGATTATTTCGAGACATTATATGAATATGCAATAAAGCTGATCAATAGTGGCCTGGCTTATGTAGATGATAGTACCAGCGAAGAAATTGCGCAGCAAAAGGGAACACCTACACAGCCTGGCCATCGCAATCAGTATGCAGAAAGATCAGTAGAAGAAAACCTGCAGTTGTTTGCTGATATGCGTGCCGGTAAGTATAAAGACGGCGAAAAGGTATTGAGGGCTAAAATAGATATGGAGTCGTCCAATATGTTGATGCGCGATCCTATTTTATACCGTATTAAACATGCGCACCACCACCGTACAGGCGATGCCTGGTGTATTTACCCGATGTACGATTTTGCACATGGCCAAAGCGACTCTATCGAGCATATCACGCATTCTATCTGTACGATGGAGTTTGTACCACACCGCGAAGTTTATGACTGGTTGATCGAAAAGCTGGGTATATTCCCTTCCAAACAATATGAGTTTGCAAGAAGAAACCTGAGCCACACGGTAACCAGCAAAAGAAAGCTGCTGCAGCTGGTGAATGAGAAATATGTATCGGGTTGGGATGACCCGCGCATGCCCACTATTGCCGGCTATCGCCGTCGGGGCTATACACCCGAAAGCATCCGTGATTTCTGTGATCGGATCGGGGTTGGCAAACGCGATAATATGGTTGACCTGGGGTTGCTGGAGTTTTGTGCACGTGAGCATTTAAATAAGATCGCTTTAAGAAGAATGGTGGTGTTTGACCCGGTAAAAGTGGTGATCACCAATTATGATAAGGATAGTGAGCTGCTGGTGGCAGAGAATAATCCTGAAGATACCAGCACCGGCAACCGTGAGATAGCCTTCAGTAATGAGTTGTACATAGAGCGGGAAGACTTTATGGAGAACCCGCCCAAAAAATATTTTCGCCTGGCGCCGGGCCAGAAAGTTCGTTTAAAACATGCTTATATCATTCAATGCGACGAGGTGGTGAAAGATGAAGCGGGTAATGTAACGCAGCTGAATTGTACTTATATCCCCGAAAGTAAAAGTGGAGCTGATACTTCAGGTATACACGTGAAAGGGACTTTACATTGGGTAAATGCCAAAGATCATATTACGATCCGGATCAATGAATACGATCGCCTGTTTACAGTTGAAAACCCGGCACACGAAGAAGGCGAGTTCCAGTCTTATATCAATGCCAATTCTTTAACAGTACTAAATGGCGCACTCGCGGAGCCTGCATTGAAAGAAGCGCTTGTTTCAGACCGTTTCCAGTTTTTACGGAAAGGATACTTTGTATTGGATAAAGAAAGCCCCAAAGATCTTTTAGTGTTTAACCGCACCGTTACTTTAAAAGACAGCTGGGCGAAGGCAGGCAAATAGCATTAGCATCGTTTTTGCATATAGGTCATAACTAACAAAATATAGTTATGAACTTAAACAGCCTGAGTAATATTGATGTAAAAGCATTCTTTCTGGGGCAGGATGAATGGGTCTTTTTATTTGAGGTCGTTGTACGGTGCTTTATATCCTTTGTGATTGTTTTATTCGCGCTGCGGCTAACCGGCAAGAAAGGGGTGAGGCAGCTTACCGTTTTTGAGCTGGTGATTATTCTCACCCTGGGCTCTGCAGCCGGCGATATGGGCTTTTACAAAGACGTGGGCGTACTGCCTGCGGTGCTTACCATTATCAGCATTATTCTTTTTTACAAGCTGGTTACCTGGCTCCTGATCAAATCCGATAAGTTCGAAAGGCTGGTAGAAGGACAACCCGTTACCATTATCAGGGACGGACGTTATACAGAAGAAGTCGTTAAAAACGAGAATATTTCCTTCGACGAGTTTTTTATGGAATTACGTCTCGCAGGTATTGAGCACCTGGGGCAGGTAAGATACGCGATACTTGAGGTGAACGGGGATGTAAGCGTTTTTAAAAAAGCACCTGAAGAAATTAAACCGGGTCTTCATATCTTACCCGATAAAATGAAAAAGTTCTATACGGATTATTATCCGGCAGATGGATTATACGCCTGTGTATGCTGTGGATATACAGAACATAAAAAGCAGGGACCGGTTGCTGTTTGTAAAGATTGCGAAGGGGCGAAATGGTCTGAAGGTTGTGATACGAAATGGCAGTGATATAAAAGAGAAATCCACGAAATTTCTTTCGCGGATTCTCCATTTAAACCTCCGATTAAAAAAGCCAGATTAAACAGGGACTGTTGACAAATTGGACCTGCATTGATTCTTCAGTAAATGAGATAGAAATGCCACTGATACACGAATATGTTTAAAAATAATAGCAACAATCATCATAAAAGAATCATTAGTTGTGATGATAAAATATTCAAATGAATGGTTGCTACAAGGATTTTAAAGATGTTTCGCAAGCATGCTTGCATACAATCGGCATTTGCCTCTAACCTTTCCTGCAAAGCGTAGCGCCAAAGTCCCATTTATATATTTTGTACAACAATTTACCAGGTGTCAACTTCCTGGCGTCATAGCCCTCGCGCCTGCCCGACTGCAGCAGGCGGGGTTAAGCGCCGTTTAGTTGTGTCTGCAAATCATTCCAGAAATAACGACAGTATGTTCTATACAACAATTCATTATTCTTTTAAATTCCTGGCGTCGTCCCGTCTTTGCGGTTAAACAATATTTAGTTGTCCCAGAAAATAATTCCTGAAAGGAACGCTGAAATTCGTGGCGTTTAACTGGTAGCCCTTTAATTAATGTTCTTCGCTGCTTTCGAAGCCGAATAAAGCCAGCCTCACGGGGCGCGCGCTTACTTTGTGTTTTACCACCTTGCTAAAGTCAGCCAGGCTTACCTGGTGCACCTCACCACTGGACGGAACAGCAATGTAAGCAAACCTTTCCGTTGCTTCCAGTACGGGCTTGTAAACGTCTGCACTGTTAACAGCATTAATGGCAGCGCCTTCTTTTTTAAGTGAGCCCGTTGCAAGGTCATATATCCTAAGCTTTCCGTCTGTAGTTAAAAGCAGCAGGTTTTTTCCGCTATAGTCTACCTTACATTGAAAGGCATCCGCGCCGGAATAAACAGCTGTCATTTTGTTGCCGGTGATATCAATAATATAAGCGCCTTTGGCAGCACTGTACCCAATGAATTTTTTTGCTCCCTCTGCATACAATATAGTGCCCAGCCGGGCTGCGCCGAAGTCTGCAGGATTGTTGATAAAGTTCTGTGTTCCGTTCTGCGCAACCACCAATGCGCCACCGGCTGTTGCAGTGGCATCGGTAAAGGCGCCGAATACCGCATACTGGCCATCGCTGGCATTGCCATGAAGATTACCTACTTCTTTGGTTGAAGCATGTACTTCAACGCCGTTTTTGTCGATGATCTTTACACGGGTAGGAGACTTGCCCGCGGCTGAAGCCCAGGTAATGGCATAGTTGCCATTGGTAAACTGTGCCATTGCTCCATGATGCGCTACCAGACCTGCGTTAACAATTTTGAATTTAGCACCCGCAGTATTGAAGTCCGCTTCGTTACCTACGCTTAAAGTACCATCCCCGTCATTAAAAATAAGACTCTCGCGGTCTTTACTTTTAAAGTGAGTAGGCTTTAACCCGGTAGCCGTTATAGGCGTCCATTTAGGCGACCCGGCCACATCTACATGGTCATCATGAGAAAGCAAACCGTTATCAAATACCTCTACCAGGTTATTAGTGCCATGCAATACTGCAGCATACCTTCCTGATGCAGTAGGATAGAGATTCGCCAGAGGAAATTTAGCCTGGAACGTTGAGATCTTTGCATCGAATGGCTGCAGGAAACTAAGCGTGGTGCTGGTTTCATCACTTACCAAAACGCGTACAAACTTATACTCGTTGCCATCTTCGGGAGGAGTGGGGGGTAATACATCGTCATTTTTATTACATGCCGCGAAGCCCGCCAGTAATGCAACAACAGTAACTGTCCTGAAAATTGATTTTTTCTTCATAATTGAAATGGATTTAAGGGTCTTTTTTGTTTTTAAAAAATGATTGAATAATTAATTGTAGTCGATACCCAGCTCTATGTATTTGTAAAGCGATAGGTTATAGGTTTGGTTCTTGTACAGCACCACAAAATAATAATCGCCTGAAGCCCAGCTTTTAGAGCCGGTGACCGGGTTAGGTGTGGGCGCATTATTATCTGTGGCAGCGCCTATAGACAGGTTCGGTATATGTCTTACCGTTTGAAAAGTGGCCAGGTCGAAAACAAAGTTGGAGAAGGAGGCGGCTGATGGCCAGTCCTTATGCTCGTATACATCGTAAACGATCACTTTGCTGAAGTCAATATTGTCGATACTTTCAGGGCGGTAGTTCTCTTTTTTATTGATCAGTAACAGGTATAGTTTTCCATTTCCTTTCACATTTTCGATAGCGGCCTGCGCACTGAGCACATCATTTTTTTTCAG
>JBCNOR010000371.1:0-5544 GCA_039593785.1 Niabella sp.
AACGCCGTCTCCATTTACATCTTCATACTTCAGGTCGCCTGGCTTTAAATTGCTCCTGAAATCTGCAGGTCCATTGTCAATCTCTTCCTGGGATTGAAAAAAGCCGAGAGCTTTGTAGCCAAATATCTGGCCCACCGGATTGCCGGTTGTCATATTGAGAGGATTACGGAAATTATATGGCTCGTCTCTGAATACTATTGTGTTTTTAGCAATCGATAAGTTACCTCCTACAAAATAGCTAAGATTACTACCTACCACATCTTTATATTTTAACTCAAATTCCCAGCCTTTGTTAGACACCCGGCCAATATTAGTCGGCGTTAATTCTATAGACGCGAATGTGGGTACGGTTGCACGGGTTGATAAAATGTCGTATCGTAATTCGTCAAATCTATCCACTACTATATCTACCTTGTTATTAAACAATTTGATATCTGCACCAATATTATACGCCCGCTTCTTCTCCCACGTAATGGTTTCATTAGCTATCGAGGCCGGGAAAATTGTGGCGATCCCGCTTGGCACTTCACCAAACAAATAGCTATTGCCCGATCTTGAGTACCTGTCTACATACAGATAGTCTGTAGCAGCAATATTGTCGGTACCAGTTGTACCATAAGATCCCCGGATTTTAAATAAGTTCACAAACTTTATATGATCTTTAAAAAAGCCTTCCTCTGAAAGTATCCATCCTGCTGAGTACGCGGGGAAATAACCAAATTTTTGTGCCGATTTGAACTTATCAGTTCCACTGTAGGATGCCGTATAGCCAACTATATATTTATTATCATAAGTGTAGATAAATTGCCCGTTCACACCTTTATATACCTCTGTTCGGTTGGGTTGTCCTGAAGTTGCATTAATTGTGCGCGTAATCACTTCCATTCCTACTACGTTGGCTGATACATTATGTAAAGAAGCAAATGTTCGGTTATAGGATAGTTGCAGCTGTTTATTGGTGCGCCTGACAGGTCTTGTTATACCCGCCGACCTGGTTAATGGCGCCAGCCTGGTCAGGTCACTAAATACCGGCGTGTAGGTTCCATTGTCATTATATATATAAGTTGGAAATCTTGGCCGGGTTAAGCTCCTTGTAAAGCCTGTGTTCTGTGAAAACGAATAGGCACCGCTTATCTCAAGCCCGTTGGTTATAAAACCTAGTTTCTGGTTACCGGTAATATTGATATTAAAGTCATTATTAAACTCCCTGCTATAACCCGCATACTCCAATATGCCTTTGGGGTTCAAACTATAGTTACCAATTCTCCCTCCATAGCTACCATCGGGGTTATTTACGGGGTACAGCCACGGAGTTAGCACACCGCTTGTGATACGCCTCCACATAGGCCACGCACCGCCGGTCATTACATCGGGCAAATTGGGTTCGTTGATCTCGCTGAAGTTAGCTCTCAGGTCTGTTTTTACAGTTAATGTTTTAGTAACGGTAAAATCGAGGTTGGTACGTAAATTGAATCGTCTTAAATAATAGTTACTATTAAAAGGTTCGCTTTTAGGTACCTCGGTCAATATCCCATCCTGGAACCAATGCGACAATGTAAAGAAGTAACGCATGATGCGATTACCACCCGACATATCAATGTTCTGGTTGTTTTGGGCAGCGTATTTCCTGATCAATTCATCGTACCAGTTCACACTGGGATATTTATAACGATTAGTACTATACCTGAAACTATCAATAGATGCCTGCGAATACAATCCGCCCTCTTCTACATCTGCATTGGCTCCCTGCTGAATCAATTGTTCCCTGATCAATGAAAGGGCGTCTGCAGAGCCTAAAGGTTTTCGCAAAAAAGTGGGTGTTTGAATACCGTTATTGATAGTAACATTGATGACGGGTTTGCTTTCCTTACCGCGCTTGGTAGTAATTACTATTACACCATTGGCACCCCTGATACCGTATACTGCAGTACTGGCTGCATCTTTTAAAATAGAAAAGCTTTCAATCTCATTTACATCTATCTGGCTAAGCTTTGAGTAATCAAACTCCATATTATCTACAATAACAAGCGGCGTATTAATCCCGCCTGTTGTGGCATAAGTACTAATACCTCTTATAAATACATTGGCGGCATCCTTCCCCGGCTGTCCTGTAGTTTGCTGCTGAAATATACCAGGCATACGCCCTACCAATGCATTCTGAAAACTGGCTGAAGGACTTTGTGCCAGCTCTGATCCGGTAACGGTACTGATGGCACCGGTAACTGTAAGCTTTCTTTGCTTTTGAAAACCGGTTACCACCACTTCACCCATTTCTGTATTATTAGATTGTAACCTGATCAAATAATAACTGGAGTCTGGCTTTATCGCAATCTTTGTAGAGGTGTAACCAACGGAGCTCACTTCCAGTATATCTCCATTGCTCACTTCAAGGGCAAAAGAACCATCTTCGGATGACAGCACCTGCTTGGTTGAAGCCCCGGATATTTTGATGGTGGCATAAATAACGGGCGCCCCGTCCTGATTCACCGTGCGGCCATTTATAGTTTTTGTATTTTGAGCGCCGGCCACATTCAGAAAAAATATAAACAGCAACAGAAAAATATTTCTCATAATATTGGATTGTTATTTTAGTTCCAATTAGGATTTTGGGTTAATGATGGATTGCGCTGTATCTCTGAAAACGGAATGGGATAGAAATACATTTTTGATGCATCAAACATGGATGACTCTACATTAAACACCGTATAAGTTAATGGTGTACCATTAGTAATTTTCATACCTCTTACCGGTTGATTCATTACCGTTTCGGCAGTTTTCCATCTCCTGATATCCCAAAAACGGTGCTCTTCAAATGCCAGCTCAATACGTCTTTCATTCCTTATTATTTCGCGCATTTCGTCTTTTGTTGCTGCAGCCGGTAACCCGTACAATGCATTAGTGCCCGCTGTAATACCAGCCCTTTTGCGTATATTGATCAACTGCTGGTAAACCGGTGAAGAAGTTCCGCCCGGGCCATTGAGCTCGTTCTCAGCTTCCGCATAGTTCAGCATTATTTCTGCCAGCCTGAACAAAATATGATTATGCGTTTGATTGGATATAGAGGATGCCGTTTCAAAAGCTCCCATAAACTTACGCAGGTAATAGCCGGTCCTGGTTCTGTTCTGGGTATTTAAAGGGTTATCTAATCCGCCCTCATAAGTTTGCACCGGCCTGTTGAACCAGCTTTTACCATTGTAGAAAATACTGGCAGCAAAGCGGTCATCCCTATTCAAATACGGGTTAGCCGGATCATATCCGGATCCTGTTTCATTAATTCTTTTGCCGGTTGTTTTCATCAAATAGGCATCCACCAGGTTTTGAGAAGGATTATTGGCGCCGCCTGATCCCTGCACGTAACCTACGGGTCCGTTAACTGTTTCTAAAATGGTGCCTACGGGTTTTATTTTCGTAAAAATGATTTCGCGGGCAGTTCCTGTTAGCCTTACCGAATTAAATAAGGTAATATAGTTAGTTGCCAAACTGTAATAGTTCGAATCTAATACTTGTTTAGCCGCGGCGGCCGCTTCACGCCAGTATTCCATATTGTTGCCTGGGTTAAACAAAGTACTCGCTTTGTATAACAGAGCCCTGGATTTAAGCGCCATGATTCCGCCCCGGGAAACCATTCCCCAGGTAACATCGGTTTGAGCCAATGGCAGTGCATCCTTAAACGCAGCATCCAGTTCACTAATGATATAATCAAAAGTTTCGCCAGCAGTCTTCCGCGGAATATCGATTTTAGAGTCAAATTCGTAGATAGCATCGTTCACCACCGGCACGCCGCCCCATCGCTTCAACAACTCAAAATAAAAGTAGGCTCTCAGAAACCGGGCTTCGGCTTTCATCTGCGGTTTTAAAACAGCAGGCCGTACAGGTACTTTATCAATATTGGCCAAAAACACATTGGCCCGTCTGATACCTTCATAATTCTGCGCCCATAAAGTTTCTTCAAAAACATTTCTTGACGACACCCAGTTCTGGCGAAACGAACCCGTCACGTTATCAAAATTAATATACACGCCGTCATCGGTTGCCGACTCTAAAAACCCTCCGTTGAGACGACCATAGATTTCAGGTAGATAAGTATAAATGCCATAAAGGTATTTCTTGGCCTGATCGGCATTAGAATCGCTTACATCAAAAATATTGTCCAGATCATTTCTTTCAAAAGGAACTTTTTCTACTTCCTTTTTACAAGATGTAGTGACCAGGGCCATCAGCACTACAATAGATAATGTATATATAATAGCTTTCATCTGTTTATTATTTATTACAGGTATTAGTTGACCGTATTCAACTTTCTTATTAAAACTTCAGATTTAAACCGCAATTAAACACCCGGGTATTAGGCATTAAGGAAGACGTCACTTCAGGATCCATATTTTCGAGCTTTGTAAATGTGAGCAGGTTAAGACCATTGATAAAGACCCGGGCTCCTTTTAGCTTAATGGAGTTCATCCAGTTTTGAGGAAGATTATAGGCAAGCTCTACATTCTTTAGCCTGATGTAGCTGCCATCTTTCAGCCAGAAACTGGAGGCCCTGTGGTTATTGGGATTATAGCCTAAACTTAGGCGGGGATAGGTAGCTGTTGCAGCAGTAGCCGCCGTCCACCTGTTTAAGTGCATTTCAGATGCCTGGCCAATGCTGTTGTTCGCTCCCGTTTGAAACTCCAGGTTATTCAGTACATTGGTCCATACATTATTGTTTTGAGAACCGTTCCAAAGCATCGAAAACTCTACACCCGACCATCTCGCCATGAATGACAGGCCGTAAAAAATCCTGGGTCCTTTGTTGCCTAAAGCAGTTTCATCAAAGATGTCGATACGTCCATCATTATTCAGGTCTTTAAACTTTATATCACCCAGTTGAGGCGTGTAGCCCTCAATCACAGGTGCGTTGTCCAGCTCACTTTGTGTGTTATAAAAACCATCAGCTATATAGCCAAAGGCCTGGTTCACCGGCTGGCCGGTCCTGGCCATATACGAATAAGAAACGGGGAGTTCATCGTCAAATACCAGTTTCGACTGGGCTACTCCTACATTCGCATTAATAACATAATTGAATTTCCTCTCTTGCCCGTTGTTATAATCGATGCTTACATCAACACCCGAATACTTAAGTTCTCCAAGGTTCTCTACCGTTAATGCCGAACCCAGGACGCTGCTGGCACCGCTTCTGCGTAAAATGAGATTATCAGTAATATTATTATTGAAGTAATCGGCAGACAGGGAAAGCCGGTTATTCAACAAACCAATATCTACTCCCAGGTTAAGGTTATAAGAGCTTTCCCATTTAAGGTCGCTGTTTACCAAAGCAGGTTCCCTGATAGTTGCACTCGAAGTTGGTGTAGTAGAAGTTCCGGTATAGAATAAAGGGCCACTTTCAGCATAATCTACCAGGTAGGTAAAATTGCCAATGTTTAGATTATTACCTACTTTGCCATATGAAGCCCTCAGTTTAAGCAGATCTATTGCACCGATGCGTACTGGAACCAGGCGTCGGGCATGATCAGCCGGCTCGGCAACACGGCGTTCAACGCGTTC
>JBCNOR010000372.1:0-5521 GCA_039593785.1 Niabella sp.
TGTACATCATGCGGGCCGGGCTCCCTGCGTTGCAGGCTAAATGGGCCTAATGGCTCCGTTGCGCTGGGCGCTGCATAAGCTTTTGTGTTCGTACTCATCAGATTTGCATTTAAGTGGTTAGAGAGGTCTGCGTACAAATTTATACTATAAAGTATAATAGTACAGGCAGGGGGCCTGCTCTTTAATAAATTAGTAAGCTTCAGGCCAAATAAGCACACGTAATGAAAAAAACGACTATCCGTTCACCCTTTTTGATCATGAGCTTCCTACTGCTCATCCCTCAGTTCTTATTAGCCCAGAAACAAATGGAAAAGCTGAACCGTGGCTTGGTAGCCGTACGCATCAGCGCCGGCCAAGTATATATATAAGCTGGCGCCTGTTTGGTACAGATCCGGCAGGAATTGCTTTTAACGTGTACCGCGGCTCCACGAAAGTGAACAGCGCTCCCATTACCAACTCCACTAAATATATGGACAATACCTCCGCCAACAGCACTTACACCATACGACCGGCGCTGAACGGCCGTGAGCAAGCGGTTTCTGAAAGCGCTGTTGTATGGGCGCAGCAATATCTTAGTATTCCTATACAGGCGCCTGCCGGCGGCACCATGCCGGATGGAGTGGATACTCCTACAACGCCAATGACTGCAGCACCGGCGACCTGGATGGCGACGGCAGTATGATATTGTGCTGAAGTAATATCCCTCCAAGGCTAAAGACAATTCTCAAAGCGATTATACCGGCAATGTATACCCGGACGCCTATAAGCTGAACGACACCCACCTGTAGTGTATTGAACCTTGGCCGCAACATACGCGGCGGTATACACTACACCCAGTTTATGGTGTACAACCTGGATGGAGATCGCAAAGCAGAAATGGCCTGTAAAACTGCCGATGTTACCAAAGACGGTACCGGCGTAGTGATTGGCGATGCCAATGCCGACTACCGCAATACCAGCGGTGATGTTTTAAGCGGGCCGGAGTTCCTCACCGTATTTAACAGGCAAACCGGTAAGGCTATGACTACGGTGGATTATTTGCCTGCACGCAGCACCGTATCGTCCTGGGGCGATAATTACGGCAATCGTATAGATCGTTTTATTGCGGTCATTGCCTATGTGGATGGCACACGCCCTTCGCTGATCATGGGCCGCGGGTATTACACCCGCCTGGTAAGGGTAGCCTGGGACTGGCGCAACGGGCAGCTTACCCGCCGCTGGACCTTTGACAGCAACAGCTCCGGCAACAGCAGTTATGCCGGCCAGGGTAATCACCAGATGAGCATAGGCGATGTGGATGGTGATGGCAAAGATGAGATCTGCAACGGCTCCAGCACTATTAATGATAATGGCACGGGCTTATATGCCAATGGCCTGGGCCATGGCGATGCGCTGCATATGACAGACCTTGACCCCGACCGCCCCGGCCAGGAAGTATGGCAATGCCATGAATCACCGGCTTCTTATGGTAACTACGGCCTGGAGTTCCGTGATGCACGTACCGGCCAGCCCCTGTGGGGCGTGCCTGCAACGGTGGATGTAGGCCGGGCTATGGCTGCAGATATTGATCCCTGTTATAAAGGGCTAGAAGTATGGGGCTCCTCCGTAGGCGGCGTATACACCTGCAAAGGCGTGCAGATATCCGGTACCAAACCCTCTGTGAACTTTGCTATCTGGTGGGATGCCGATCTTTCCCGTGAGCTGCTGGATGGCACTAAGCTGGATAAGTGGGATTATAACAGTAACGCCGGTACGCGATTGATCACTTTTTCCAATTTCGGCGCATTGGAAAATAACGGCACCAAAGCCAATCCCGCCCTTACAGCCGATCTGCTGGGCGACTGGCGGGAAGAAGTATTATACCGCAGCAGCGATAATACCAAATTGTTGCTATTTACCACAGTGCTTCCTGCCAGCAACCGGATCTACACCCTTATGCATGATGCGCAATACCGCGTGGCTGTAGCCTGGCAAAACAGCGCTTACAACCAGCCGCCGCACCCCGGTTTTTATTTAGGCATGGGTATGGGTATGGCGGCACCACCAACACCTAATATACGGCTCGCAGGCGCCCCTGCAATAAGTAATGAAATTATGCGTGCTGCACAACCAGGCTCTTAACACATGTAGCATCCATATATCCGAACCCGTTTACCCGTTCATTTAACATTAACCGCCCGGGAGATTTTACATACGTGATTTACGGTCCCTCAGGTACTGCCCGTGAAAGCGGCAAAGGCAGCGGCTTACAGGTGGCGGTCGCTAAGCTTGCTAACGGGTTGTATGTGGTAAAGGTGCGGCAGAAGGATGGTGAGGAAGGGTTTTAAAGTGTTGAAGCAGTAGGGTTGAAAAAATTGTATTGATAAATAGGTTGCCTAAAAAGAATGAAAAATTTATACCCTTTTAGACAATTCAAAATCCGTGTGTAGCTGGAAAGGGCGGATTATCTAATCAGGCATTATTTAGCAATGCTTGGTAGTCTAACAATCAGATTTCTAGTTTTAATAATATTTATTATAAAAATATAATAACCTTTGTCGGACGTCAGTATCGTAATGGGCGCTAAGTTAAATAGAGTTCAAAAATTTCTTCTGAAGTCCAATATTTAGACAATATACTTGCACAACGATTTTTACTATCTCTTATGCGATGCTTAAAATTACTATGTGTTTCTAGTGCAGATTTCCAATCTCTATAGTATGTATGCTTAATCGCAAAAAAAACGAACTTTAATGGGGTTAGGATTTTTGAGCAAGGAATTCTGAAAGACGGATTCATTCCAACATGAATATGAGAGTATGAATGTAATAATGGTTCATAGCCAATTTCTGTTAAATCATATCTTATGGCATTAGCACTCATATTCAACTCTTGCTCATTTAAAAATTGCTCATACTCTTCTTCGTTTATCATTTCCAGATATTCATTATGTTGCTCTTCTGACAAAGTAAGCAAGGTATCAGCTCCCAAAATTTTTTCTAAAAAATCATTCTTACTTGAAAAAACATTCGGATTTTGAAGGAAGTTATATCGAAGAGAGGTTTTGTTTATTGAAAACTGAAAAATGGAATCGTCAAAAAGTAATATTTCATAATCTTTATTTTCAATTGCCGTACTGTAAATATCAATATGCCTATTTGTTTTGGCTATTTTTTTTGATTCCTCTGAATGTGTGCCTGTCGGCTTAACTCCTTTCCCTTTAAAAAGCTTTATATCGCGTAAGAGAGATACTGACTCGTCAAGAGATATATTAAAATCGGCAAGGGGGATCATTTTTTATCTTTTGTTTGTGTTGCAATAATTTCCAAAATTTCTTCAGGAGTTAAACCCGCTAATTTTGAAAAATCCGAAATTCGCTTCGACATATCATTCAAGAATGATTGTTGCTCGGTCATTCCGCGCAGAATCGTCTTCGTATCAGACTTACTAGGCTGCTTAAAAACTAACTTAAAATTATTTTTCTGTAATTTGGTAAGCTCATCAATACATAATTGTGCTTCTTTAAATCCAGTTAAGGTTACCCAACCTTTACTTCTCGTAATTGCTGTAAAAAGTTTATTTCTATCAACAATAAAATTCTTATTATTGAACACTTGGTCTACACCAATAATATAAACCATTCCTGTTTCATTTCCTTTGGCTTTGTTTATTGTAGAAAGTGTTACATGATCTTTAATGATGAAATCTGTATTATTTGGAGAAGCTTCTAGTAAATTAAAAACATTAATTCCTTTTGTTTCTAAACGTCTTTGAATGGCCTCAAAATATTTTCCAATATTTCGTTGATCCAAACCTATAACGCATATGTCATCTGGTCTTAAATTTTCTACGCGAATATCTTTTTCGATTTCATCTGCCACAAAATCACATTCTTGTGTCAAACCATCAAAAGTACTGGCTATAATAGATTTTCCAGTGAAGTATTTATTCGTATCACTTGGACTATTTCGTTCAGGTCTGACAATAACCATTTGCTCATTGTCGTTTGAATTTCCTTTTTCGACTTCAAAGCCAAGGTCTTCCCAATGTTTATTATTCTCCAGCCTTTGAAGAACTTTGTCGTTATAAATACCTAGCCCTAAACTAAAGGCACTAATTAGCGCGAAACGAGGATTTCTATAACATTTATGAAGAACTATATCTTGCAAACTATTATTTTGCTTTGAAAAATCAATATAATATTCTCCGTTAGTATCCTTACCAAAGGTCTTTTTTTCATCCTGGATATCTACGTCGAAAATATTCTGAAAATCATCGTATGCCCAAACTAATCTATTGTTTTTTGTAATTTTTCGGCACAAGCGGTAAAAAGATTTGGGGAAATCTTGTCCTTCGTCTATTAGACTTAAATCGTATTTCTGTTTTAGATTATTTTTTTCAAGTTGTTCGCAGACATAATCAAATGGATCTCTAGGTCTCTGAGTTTTAGCGATATAAAATGAGAGAACTGGAATGCTATTTTCAAAGCATGTATCAGAATAAACACCTCTAAGAGCACGACCTCCCCAGCCATGTAGGATATTTATTTTATTCCAATCAGGCTCGCGATTATCAGAGAAATCTCGGTAATATTTCTCAATTAAGTATTTAATTTGTCCGTATAAAGCTTTGGTGAAGTAAGTATATAAAATTTCCGCTTCTGGATTTTGAAGATGGTACAAAGCCGCTTTCATAGTTAATATGATAGTTTTACCTGATCCAGCTAAGCCTCTAATCCTCTGAGGTGAGTCAATAATATTTAAAGCTGCTTTCTTTTGTTCGATGTCAAATACCGCTTCATGGTTTTGAATAATTGATAATACTTCTCCTTTAGATAATTTTCCAGCATTAGGAATAATTCTATCTTTTTTTGATTTTAAATTTGCTGTGCCTTCAATAATAGCAATTAATAAATTATATTCTCCTTCGCTTAGTAATGTTTTCTCGTTATCTATAATAGCTGAATGAACATCATTAAAGCCTATAAAATCATCATTACCTTCAGTTAAGTTATTCACCAAAACTAATGGAGTGACGTTTATTTTTAACTCTCTTCTGCCTTCTCTAAATTCCTCACGCTTATTAATTTTCGCATATATATGACTATCTAATGTATCCAATCTTGATTTTTCCTCCTGCGTGAAATGATCTCTTTTTTCAATGCATCTAAAAAAAATCACTCCATACTGTTGGGAGACAAACAAGATATGTGCTTGGACCAAATCATCTTTGGTTTCACCTCTGTAAAATGGGAAATTATAATAAATAGTTGCATCATAAGGCCTTTCAGAAATTTTCTGAACAAGCCTAGTTGCTAACGGATCATTATTTAACTTCAGTTGATCTGCTATGATATTCATATTGTTCTTATAGGATTAAACTAACTATACGTCGAATTTATAACAAAACCGATTATGGTACTTACACTTAAAAGTACAGTACTAAAAATATTTAAAATGTTCAACTAAGTATATATTAAGATAATTAATATAGAAAATGTCTTCTACCTATTGTTTGGACCCTACGCCGAGTAGGAGAAAGG
>JBCNOR010000373.1:0-5513 GCA_039593785.1 Niabella sp.
GAGGCCGGGGCGGAGACGCCGGAGCGCTCGCACCCCGCGTTGCTGTCCCACCTGATGACCTACTTCGACATTCCGCTGCGCATCGATTTCCCATGTTATCTTCGGCTTCTATATTTTATACTATATATTAACCACCCTTTCAGACAAACGCTTTGTTATGTTGAATAAAAAAAACAGAATTCGCCAGGTGCTGGTATTGACAGCACTGCTCTTGTGCCTGATGGTTAACGCACAGACCTTTAAAGTAGCTTCTTACAATTTACGTTTCGACAATAAAAATGATATCGGTAATCTCTGGCAGGACCGGCTGCCTTTTGTAGCTAACCTAATCCGTTATCATGACTTTGATGTATTCGGTACCCAGGAAGCTTTACCCCACCAGTTGGAGGATGTAGTAAAGGCTTTGCCGCAATATGCACGGTATGGAAAAGGCAGAGACGACGGAAGCGATAAGGGTGAGCATTCTGCAGTTTTTTACAAAAAAGATAAATTCGTTTTATTACAATCGGGAGACTTCTGGTTATCTGAGACTCCTGATAAACCAGGACTGGGCTGGGATGCTACCTGCTGCAACCGCATTTGCTCATGGGTATACCTGCAGGATAAAAAATCAAAAAAGAAGTTCTACTTCTTTAATGTTCACTTTGACCACGAGGGTAAGGTAGCGCGGCTCGAAAGCAGCAAACTCATCCTGGAAAAAATAAAAGCCATTGCCAAGGGAGCACCGGCTATTTTAACAGGTGATTTTAATGCGGGCAGAAATACAGATCCTTACCAGATCATTGCCGGCTCAGCTGTTGTAAGAGACGCTTACAAAGATGTACAATATCCTTACGAAAATAACAGCTCATTCAACGGGTATAAAAAAGACTTTAAGAGCACGGATATTATTGACCATATTTTTATCAGCCAACAATGGAAGGCTCATAAATGGGGCGTTCTTACTGACACCTATTTTGGAAAATTTCCCTCAGATCATTTCCCTGTAGAAGCAGTATTAACATTAAAATAGTTATTCTTCTTTTTCTGGTACCGTTTTGGGCACCAGAGGATCTGCTTTCCGTTCTACCGTTACAGGCTGTACCGATTTGCCTGAATCAACCGGTGGCGGTGGTGGCGTTCGGTTAGCTTCCCGCTCTGCACGCTTACGGACATTGATAAATAATTCAGGAAGGGTATTGAATTCTTTTTTAAAAGAGATACCACCGCCTGTTCTTTTCAATTTAGCGGCGCCCGTACTTGAAGTGGTCAGGTAATCCAGGTTTTCACGGTAGAATAAATTCAAACGCAGGCTGCCACTGGCATTCAGCAGCCATTCAGCTGTAACATCCGGTAAAAACTGAACCGTTTGCTGCAGGGTACTGGATTGCAACGGCACTTCGAGCGAGCTGCCCAGCGAAATCACAAAGCGGTCTTTAAATAAAGGCACCAATAATGCCCCGCTTACATTAGCCTGGTTGATATTGAAATTTGCATTACTGGCCCCCAATACATTCCGGTTATAAACCGAACCGCTGAAGTTGAAGCTCACATTTTGCCCTAACAACGATGACAGCGCACTGTTGAGCTTTTTGTTGATCTCGTTAAAAAACAGTCCCGACAAACTTGATATAGTATTATAGGTAAACTCCATGGCAGCGCCACCTATCCCGATATTGGATACGCCTGTTTGCGGTGGCGCAAAGCTGTTGAATACGATGAGGTAAGTTACCTGTCGCGTTACCTCGGTCTGGCTTCTTTCTATCTGCTGCAACGCATTGGTTACGTTGAAGTCATTATTAAAGCGGCTATTCGGATCCAGTTCCAGCTCAAACTTGAATTCAGGTTGAAAGAGCTGGCCGGTTAACACGGCATAGATATATACATTCTCACGGGTATTGGAATAGCTCTGCCCGGGGTCGATCATGCTGGCCAAAGGAGCAAAGCTCACCCTTTCTGCTTTATACCTTGCCTGTATATTGATATTGGCTTTTAACGGATCGCCCGTCCAGGATATATAGTTCTCGGTTCCTTTAATGATCTCGAAAGGCTTGGGAAAGAAAGACTTGAAGGTGTAGTTATAAGTCCCTTCCTGTATATCAAAACGCCCGTTAATCTTCAGCTCTTCATTCGTTCCCGACTGTATGTTCAGGCTACCTGCCCCTCTTCCAAATATCTGGTCACCGGTCAGGTCATCCATCACAAACTTCATTAACACTTTGGGGTTGGCAGTCACGTCAAGCTCGTACTTCATGTTAGACGCTGTACTCGCATTGGCCAGGCTATCTGAAACCTCAACCCCGTACTTCCGCTCTACCAGCCAATCCGGCATTTTCCCCGCCTGGCTGTTGGCCGAAGCAATCGTAAAATCGCTTTCTTCCCGATCTGAGGCAATGGCATCAATTTTCATGAAACTGTTATCTTCAGAACCTACCAACACGAATGAGCCGGTGGCTTTTACATTGCCATAAAACAACTTGTTATCAGCATAGGTGGTGCTCAATACCTGTACAGGCCGGTTATTACGGGCATCACGGGTACCTGGTTTACGGGTAGACACCGTGATATCGTAAAACATATCATCGAATGCATTATGCGTGATACCTCCCCGCAAATAAACCGGGTTTCCGGTAACCGTATCTTCCAATACAATGCCATTCAGGTTAATTTCATTTTCGCTTAATTCTATATCCCTGTCTTCAATCTTATAATAGCATTGGGTGAATTTCACTTTTAATCCGGCATTCCGCAAACGCCCCTTCCCTACTACCGCCAGTTCGTTCAAGGGGCCTTTAATTTCAAACTTACCCGTAACATCACCTGAAATATCTGTAAATAAGGCATTCAGGAAACGGTCAATATACTTCAGGTCGAAATGAGTAGGCGTCAGCGCAATAATATTATTTTGTTGAGACTCCTGGTCTTTAAGGTATAAATGAATATCATAGGCAAGGCTTTTGTCATCCGATCCCAGGGTTTTACCATCTACCATTAATTCCTGTGTGGCC
Source organism: Niabella sp. (assembly GCA_039593785.1). Taxonomy (GTDB): domain Bacteria; phylum Bacteroidota; class Bacteroidia; order Chitinophagales; family Chitinophagaceae; genus Niabella. Next base: position 2,988 of record JBCNOR010000373.1, read on the forward strand.
ATATCAAAAATCACATTGGCTCCCAGGCTTCCAATGGAGTCATTATCGAGCCTTATGGCGCGGCCCACAAAATCCCTGGAGCTGATCTTCATATTCTTCCCCGGGTTTTCAATCAGCACATGCGCATCTACCAATCCCTCCAGGCGGTTGCGTGGCAGCAGGTAGGGGCCTATATCGCCCAGGTTAATTCCTTTTAACGTAATAGCAGCATCGTTCCAGCTACCTACATCAGAAGGCATGGTTTCAATCCTTATTTCCTGCGTACTCTCTTTAAGAACCAATAAGCCATGAGCCGGCGCATTTTTTCTGAATTCCAGTTCACCCTTATCTTCTATAGTCCAGGTTTTGCTGTTTAGCATAAATGAAGAGGGGTTGAACCGGATACCTACGCCATTACTATAAGTATTAACAACAGCGTTGAGCCGTGCCTGGTCGAGGGTTTTACTATTGCCGGTACCGGTAAATATGCTTACTTCAGAAACATCATTATTCGCCTTAATATTGAAGGTTGCTAGTTGAATTTTCAGGCTGTCTGTTATACCAATATTGGATACACTTCCATACAAAGTGAGACTATCGTAAGTGCCTTCAGCATCGATATCGATATTTGAAAAATCAAACTGCCTGAATTTGAAATACGGCACATTAACATCCAAAAAAAGATGGTTGGCAGATGTGTTGATCCCGCCCATAATGCGGCTGTTGTCAAACCCTTTCAGGCTACTATCGATGATGGTGGCGAACTCATCAAAATTGCCGGTTTTGATATCAAAGTTAAAAGACTGTTGCGGTATGGCTACGCCCGGAGCTTTAATATAAGCAGGGTAATAACGGCTTAGAAACGCGGTAACAGAATTAGGCAGATCACGAATTTTAAAAATACCATCTACATCTACACTAAACTCGTTAGATGCTACACGCAAATGCTTGGTACTGTCTGTAGTGGTTGAGTTGATCGAAAGCGAATCAAAAGAAAGAGGAAAACCGTTGCGGGTTAAAGAGGCATTTGAAATATTGGCATCACCCAGGAAGTCATCAATTGTATTGCCCGAAAACTCGGCATTCACCCGGCCGGAGAAGGCGATATTTTCCTTTAACAGTTGTGTGTTATAAAGATTCAATGTGTCAATATTGGCCATGAAATTAAACTCGGGCACTTTTTGGCTAAAGTCTACCAGGCCGTTAAGGCTTAGCATGGCATTAGGGTCGTTTACAATAACAGACCCGTCAAATATCCTTTTGTTGAGCTCACCATCCAAAGTAATATTCTGGTAACGGTATTTCTTATAATCAACATACCTGATCCGGGCATCCAGCGCAATATTGCCGCTGTTAGGCTTGAAACCGGCACCTTTTAAAGTAGCATTCAAACTAACATAACCCAGGTCTTCGTTTTTTAAAAGCGGCCCCAGGTTTAAACTCTCCGTAGCCACGGTACCCGAATAAACCGGGTAAGCCGGGTTCTGCAACTTTAAATTAAGATCTGCCTTTACCGTACCCAATCCGGTTTGTATGGTACCATAAGTTACAAAATCGTTGATAAAACCAGCAAAGTTCCCGGTAAACATCACAAATCCCAGCTTACTCAGGTCCGGGTTAATAATTCTTTTCAGCGGGGGTATAAAAGCAATGGCATCCGGATAGACAGTTCTAAATTCATTGGCCTTAATATCCAGGTATGTACTGTTAATTTCAGGCAGACCGGTAATAGAAGCATCGCCTAGGAAATAGGTATCGGCACCAGCCCTGATGTCCAGGTTTTTACCAATTAACGAAGACACTGGCCCTTTTACATTACCACTTAGCTTGATGCGCTTCTTCCAGGTTTTCAGATCGGGGGCGAAATAGGCAATATCATCGCTGTTGATCTCGGTATGATCAAAGTGGCCTTCCATCCTCACTTTCTCTTCAAAATCGCTCATATCGCTAAAACGATCGAATCGCATGCTGAAATAGTTGCTCAAATGACTATCGTTGGTCCTGATATCCAGGTTTTCAAAGGTCATTTCGTGCGGGGTGAATTTGGCGTCGGCTATCAGGTGCTTTACTTCAAAGCCACTTCTTTCACGGGTTTGTAATTTTATGGATGCGGTTATGGTATCCATCTCCCATTTTATATTACGGAAGTCCCCGTAAATTTTAGAAAATTCGATATGCTTACCGTCGAAAGCAATGGGATCCAGCGGCCTGGACTCATTGTCATTTTTAAACGTACCATTTCGCAGGCTTAACTCGCTTACCAGTATTTTCCATTTGTTATCGTTGACGTCTATTGTACTGGTGTCCGTAACAATTGGCTTGGGAACGCTTTCCAGCTTCCTGGGGGGCCTCCGGCCATCGTAGTCCCTGAGCGCAAAGTAGGGCTGATTAATATTGAGAGAGTTGATCTCTATGATCTTTTTCCTGAAATCAACATTACGGGAAACGGTATTGAGCGAGGCTGTACATCACCGTTAAAGGTGGTGGTATCTCCGGTCAAGCTGGCGCTATCCGTCACGGTATCACCCGTGCACTGATGGAGTACGA
>JBCNOR010000374.1:0-5495 GCA_039593785.1 Niabella sp.
ACCAGGCAAAAAGCACTTTACCAGGAATTCCTAAAGATGGTAAATGGAAAGTAAAATTTGAAGGACTTCAAAAAATGCCTTAACAGGATGAAGCATGACAGTTTGCTAATGCAATCTGTCTATTTTACTATTCTCTTTTACTTCTAATATATCCTGCCATGGTGAAAAAAATATTTTTCCTTTTAATGTATGTTGTAGTAGTTGCCACTACTAATGCGCAACCTGTATTAAAAACAGGTCCGGGCATGCCTGAGGAGTGGATTGATGCAGACACACATCGCAAAGTAGTCCGTTTAACCAATAATAACCGGAGCAACCTGAGTTTTTATTTCCATAATAATCCTTTTATCGGAAATAAAATGGTGTATTATAGTACCGAAAAAACCGTTAACCCCGCGGCAAAACAGGAGACCTATAATAGCAATGCAAGAGATCGCCAGCTTTACCTGCTCGATTTAAAAACATTACAATCCGGGAGGCTTACCAATCATTCGGCGCCCATTACCGGGGAGATCGTCTCTTCCCAACGCAATGAAGCATTTTACCAGGTAAAGGATAGTGTTTTCGCCGTTGATCTTTCAACTCGCAAATCAAGATTGGTCTATGTGTTCCCCGATGATTTTAAAGCAGGCATTACGACCATCAATGCAGATGGCAGTTTATTGGCCGGAGCTAAAACCAGTGATACAGAAAAAGAAATATTAAAACAGAATCCGGCTAAAAGCAGTTACTTCAATCTCATATACGAAGCCAAACTTCCCAGGACCTTATTTACCATTGATATCAATACCGGGAAACTCAACAAGATATTTACAGACAGCGCCTGGCTGAATCATATACAGTTCTCTCCTACCGATCCCTCGTTATTGATGTTTTGTCATGAAGGTCCCTGGCATAAGGTAGACCGGATATGGACCATTGATGTCAACAGCAAAGATGTAAAACTGATCCATAAACGAACCATGCCTATGGAAATAGCAGGGCATGAATGGTTCAGCAAGGACGGGCGCTATATATGGTTTGACCTGCAGCAACCACGCGGCGCTACTTTTTTTGTTGCCGGTACCGATCTGGCAACAGGTAAAACTACAAAGTACCAACTGCAGAGAAATGAGTGGTCTGTACATTATACAAGCGCTGCCAACAATAAAGTATTTGCCGGCGATGGCGGGGATCCCGGCTCGGTAGCAAAAGCTCCTGATGGAAAATGGATCTATTATTTCAGGCCTGATGGTGATCACTTTCAATCTGAAAAACTGGTGAACATGAAGCACCATCAATATCGCCTGGAACCCAATGTACATTTTTCACCCGATCAGCAATGGATCATTTTCCGCGCCAACTTTGAAGGCACTGAAAATATCTATGCAGTTGAAATTAAATCTTCTAAAAAATAAACATGATCAAACGTTGTACGATTCTATTAACGTTGCTGATAGTAAGCTTTACCGGGCGGACTCAGTTACCCGATCTTCCCTGGGCTAAAGAAGTGGGCGCCAAAAAATTTCCGTCAGCTAAAAAAATATATTATGTAAATAATTATGGTGCAAAGTCCGATACTGTTACGATCAATACCCGGGCCATTCAAAAAGCTATTGACGCCTGCGCCAAAGCCGGCGGCGGCATCGTAGCATTTAAACCCGGCACTTATGTAACGGGCTCCATCTTTTTAAACTCAAATGTGCACCTCAAAATTGATGCAGGTGTATTATTACTGGGCTCACAAAACCTGGATGACTATCCTGAAATTGATACACGTATTGCCGGGATAGAAATGAAATGGCCCGCTGCATTGATTAATATTATTGACGCATCTAATGTAGCAGTTACCGGTAAAGGCATCGTGAACGCCCGTGGCAAGTTCTGCTGGGACCAATACTGGGCAATGAGAAAAGAATACGAACCAAAGGGATTGCGGTGGATTGTAGATTATGACGCCAAACGGGTACGCACATTCCTTACGCAAAATGCTTCTGATATTACTTTGAAAGATATTACGTTTAAGAACGCCGGCTTCTGGACGGTGCAGCTGCTTTACTCAACAAGGCTAACGGTGGATGGCGTGGTGATCAGGAATAATGAAGACGGTCATGGCCCCAGTACAGATGGCATTGATGTTGACTCCTCCAGTTGGGTTTTGATTGAGAACTGCGACATTGATTGTAACGATGATGACTTTTGCTTAAAAGCCGGCAGAGACTGGGATGGCCTGAGGGTAAACCGTCCTACGGAATATGTAGTGATCCGTAACTGTATCGCACGCAAAGGCGGGGGATTACTAACCCTTGGCAGCGAAACTTCGGGTGGCATCCGGAACGTATTGGCTTACGACCTTCAGGCGTTTAAAACAGGCCAGGGCTTTCACATTAAATCAACCACCACCCGTGGCGGCACAGTAGAAAATATCTACCTGCATAATATTAAAATGGATAGCGTACGCAATGCCTTCCACTTTACGATGAACTGGAACCCGGCTTATAGTAACTCGCTGCTTCCTTCAGGTTACAACTCCGATTCTATTCCTCAACACTGGAAGACATTATTACAAAAAGTAGATCCTCCTTCTAAAGGCATTCCTGTATTCAGAAACATATATGTTTCCAATATAAAAGCTACAGGCATTACCAACCACATCATTTACTGCAACGGGATTCCTCAATCTCCGGCAACCCATTTCAATTTTTCCGATATAGAAATAACCGGAGCAAAGGCAGGCACGATCAATAATGCTAAAGGCTGGAAATTTAGCAACGTGTCTATAAAAGGAAACGATGGCGCACCCCTGGCTGTTGAAAAATCGGAGAACATGGATTTAACCCTCACAAAATAATTTTTATAGCTGTCATGAAACTTTCGATTGTATTATTATCGGCTCACCTCTTAGTGGGTATGGCGGGGAATACCAGGACCGGTGAACCTTTAAACACCGATCCGGTCAAAGCATTTCCCGGCGCTGAAGGATTTGGACAGCTCGCACAAGGCGCCCGGGGGTATCATACCCCATCCATATATACGGTTAGCAATTTAAACGACGATGGCCCGGGCTCTTTCAGGGATGCTGTAAGTAAGCCAGGAAGGTTTGTAGTTTTTACCGTGAGTGGCATCATCAGGCTGCAATCCAATATAACCGTAGCTCCTTATACAACCATAGCAGGTCAGACTGCTCCCGGCAAAGGCATTACTTTATATGGCAGAAAGGTTTCCTTCACAGGCGCGGATCACTCAATCGTAAGGTTTATCCGAATTAGGTTAGGTGCCGGTGCGGGAGCAACCCGTAATGATGATGCCTCAGGTATTGCCAATGGCAAACATATCATCTTTGATCATGTTTCCTTCTCCTGGGGGCAGGACGAGGTATTTTCCATTAATTGGGACCATAGGGGCGCTGAACCCGATAGTATCACCCTTCAGCACTGCATTATAAGCCAGGGCCTGAATATTCATAACCATTCTGCAGGGGGGCTCATTCAAACCATGAACGGGCATGTAAGCATTTTAAAAAGCTTATATGCCAGCAACAAAACACGCAATCCCAAAGTGAAGGGCTATAACGAATTCGTAAACAATGTGGTTTATAACTGGGGGAATGCTGGAAATGCCTATGAGCACTCTGTTTCGGGCGACGGTTATATTATGGGAGGTTCGGCAGGAGTATCTAAAGTAAATATTCTTAATAACTACTTTGTTGCTGGTCCCGCCACTCCACCCAGGGAATCTCCCCTGTCACGCGGAACAGGAACTTTTTACCTTTATGCAGCTGGTAATTACTATGATAATAATAAAGATGGATTGCTGAATGGCTCCCTGTTAATTGCTGACAGCAAAGGCTACCCAGGTCTCAGTGATTCCAATTTTGTAAAGAAAGCCTTTGCTTACCCATTCAGCCATAACGTTGCAAGCACCAAAGAAGCATTCGAAAAAGTGGTTGATCAGGCAGGCGCTGTTTTGCCTTCCCGGGACGAGGTTGATCATTTGATCATATCAGAAGTAGTGTCTAAAGGAAAAAAGGGAACACTTGTTTTAACAGAAAGTGATCTGCCATTAGCCAATAACGGCTTGGGTACATTTGAAACTGTACCGGGACCGAAGGATAGCGATGGGGATGGCATACCTGATATATGGGAAAGCAAACTAGGGCTTGATCCAATGGAAAACGATTCGCTAAAACCCAGCCCTGAATATCCCGGGTATCTGAATATCGAAGCCTACACTCATTTATTGGCAACAAATACAGGGATCTGATATCCAGCCCGCATCTAAACGCAATCTTTAAATAAACAACTCCATATGAAACAAAAACTTCACTTATCAGGAATCTCCTGCTTATTAGCGGGTTCATTAGGCTTGCTTACCCTAATGCCATCCTGTAATAAAAACGCAACCAATCCGCCGCCAACAGTAATAGAAACCATATCAGGTAAAGACAATACTCCGCAACTGGAAATAATGGAGGAAGGCCGGTTACTGGCATTTCCCGGCGCCGAAGGTTTTGGGCGTTTTGCCAAAGGCGCCCGCGGCGCATCGGCTCCGTCCTTATACGTTGTTACTAACCTTAACGATAGCGGGCCAGGATCTTTCAGGGATGCGGTAAGCAAACCCGGCCGTTTTGTAGTGTTCGCGGTTACTGGTATCATCAAGCTTAAATCTACTGTGGCGGTGGCCGCCAATACCACCATTGCCGGTCAAACGGCCCCGGGCAAAGGAGTAGTACTGTATGGCCGGAAAGTTTCATTTTCGGGCTCTAACAATACCATTGCGAGGAACCTGAGAATACGACTGGGTATTAATGAAGGGGCATCTCGTAATGATGACGCATCCGGCATTGCAAATGGCAAAAATATCATCTTCGATCACGTGTCATTTACATGGGGCCTGGATGAGGTATTCTCTATAAACTGGGATAATAAGGGAAATGAGCCAGACAGCATTACTTTACAAAACTGTATCATAGCCCAGGGCCTAAACCGGCTCAATCACTCGGCAGGTGGTTTGATCCAAACCGGCGGCAGGATCAGTATTTTAAAAAGCCTGTACGCCAGCAATAAAACCCGCAACCCCAAAGTAAAAGGCTATAATGAATTTGTCAACAACATAGTGTATAACTGGGGCAATTATGGGAACACCTATGGCCATTCTGTTTCGGGCGATGGATATATAATGGGTGGAGAATCTGCGGGTACTTCATGGGTAAATATCATCAACAACTATTTTATATCGGGGCCATTAACCCAACCAACAGAAAGCTCTCCTTTCTCAAGAGGCTCGGGCACATTTAATTTATACGCATCAGGCAATTATTTTGATCCGAACAAAAACGGAACTTTGGATGGAACCCTGGTACCCGAAGATGCTACCGGTTACCCCGGCCTGGTGGCCTCCAACTTTATGAGTGCCCCGTTTTCTTACCCGGGTAGCAATAATCCACTAACCGCAGTCGAAGCTCCCAAGTATGTCGATAGGCAACAAGCCCATTGATGGCGGCTTCTACTTGTTTA
>JBCNOR010000375.1:0-5477 GCA_039593785.1 Niabella sp.
GGCGCTTCAAATTATTATTCACAGGAGAACCGCTTTTTACGCACTGTACCCCATCGTAAATGATATCGTTATAAAAACGGGGATCTCTATTTCTCCAGGGATGAGTAGGGTCATACCCAGATTCTGGATCTGCAACTGCAGGATCTTTTATAGGCATTCCATTGGCCATACCATAGTAGTTAACATAATTAGATGTAGGATATACTTTTACACCAGAATTATTAATAGCCGGAGGTCTGTAATCATTAACCTGATTCCAGCGGAAAGAGCCCAGATCATTAGCAGTAAGGTTTTCGTAAAATATAGCTTCCTGTAGCCCCGGTACTTTGCGGCTTTGTCTCCAGGTATAAAAAAGATCTCTGTATTGAGAAAAATCGGCCAATTTATACCGTCCTGTAGACTCAACGATTTGTAAAGCCTGGGCAAAAGCATCCGCAGCTCTTTTGCAATATTCTGCATTGTAAGCAGCAGCACCACCTGACTCCCTGTTCATCAGCGGGCTACCGGCCCAAAGCAGGTTCTTACCTAAATAAGCTAAAGCCATTACCTTGTTGATACGGATATTATTGTTACCCAGTGTTTGCATACCTACAGTAGTTTCATCCCAGTTTACAGGTAGCAGCGCTGCCGCTCTTTCAAAATCTTTTGCAGCACTGTCTGCAGTAGCCTGGTAGCTCAGGCGCGGCATTCGTGGAGGTTCGTTAATAGGCAGTTCGGTTGCAATATAAGGAAGCCCACCCCAGTACTGCATCAGCATAAAATGAAACCAGCCTCTAAAAAAATACAACTGGCCGGCAAGCAAATTTCTTTCCTCGGTTGTAGCACCTACCAGTTTATCCAGGTTACTCAAACCAGAATTAATTTTCCGGATACCATACCAGGAGTGTCCCCATAACTTTTTCTTATCGTTGCGGTTCTGACTTCCGGCACCACTTCTGTCTGGTAAAAACCAACCGGTACCTTCATAAGTCCATGCCCAGTAATCCCCCTGATCTATTTTAAAAGCAAACGGGTAAGTGATCCCATATTCCCAGTATTCATCCTCACCATAGTTCCAGCTATTGTGGTAGTCGTGACTTGACATATTGGGGATACAGTTGTATAGCTCTTCAACATAACCCTGAAAATTCCGGAAATTTTTAAACATCTCCTCTTCTGGTATTACAGCCGGCCCCGGACGGTCGAGGTACTTTTCGCAGGAGGTCAACCCTAAAGTCAAACCCGTAAATACCAAAAACGATAGTATTATTTTTTTAAGTTCTTTTTTCATATTCGAATACTTTTAAAAATTTATATCAATACCCAGGTTGAAACGTCTCATGGTAGGATAAGCCCCATTACTTGAGTTGCCCCCGGTAGCAAAATTCGATTCCCTGTCATCCGGCATTTTTGTCCATAAAAACAAATTATTCCCGTTTAAGAATAGCTTGCACGATTTCATACCCATCTTATTGACAACCCCTCCACTGAAAGTATATCCCAGCTCTGCATTTTTCAAACGTATATAAGAACCATCATATTGATAACGTGTACCGCTACTCCCCGTTGATCCAAGAACCGACCAACGAGGCAGCGGCGTACCGGTTCCTGTATTCTTATTCCAGTAATCTCCTTCTACATATACGATATTAGAAGCATTATGCAAAGAAGGGAACTCCACGTATCGGGTAACATTATTAACGCCGTAAAACTGTACAAAAAAGCTAAGCCCTTTCCATTCGGCACCTATAGTAGCATTGTAGGTATTTTGCGGTGTACCTGTATATCCATAAGGGACAATATCGTTGTCGTCAATAATGCCATCTGCATTATAGTCTATAATATTAAAATCGCCGGGCAGCTTATTTTGCGTAGAAGGGGTAAGTTTTGCAGTGCTGCCATAAATATCATCCCAGCTTCTTAAGTAGCCGTAATCCAGGTGTGACCGTACCTGTCCAATCGGGTAACCTGCGTCTTTTTGATAGGATGGCTCCAGCTCCGTATCGTTACGAATTATAACCTTGTTCATGGCATGCGTATAATTGGTATTGGCCCATACCCTGACTCCGTTTACGAAGCTGTGGTTAAACCGCAGTTCAATTTCATACCCATTGGCCTTTACCCTGCCCCAATTGAGCGGGGGCAGAGAGGCTCCGAAATAAGAAGGAACGAGTGGAGCTGTGTTAATGATATCGGTTCTGTCTTCGTTAAAAAAATCAACGCTACCCGAAATTTTTCTGTTCCAAATGCTATACTCCACTCCTATGTTTCTTTTTTCAGAATTTTCCCACGCGATATCAGGGTTACCAAACCTACCATACGAGAAGAACGAATAAGGCGTATTAGCCGGAGGTGTGCCCATTAATGCGTTTCCTCCGGAGTTAATGATGCTTTGATACAGCCATCTGTCTCCGGCCCTGTCATCACCAATCAAACCCCAGGATGCCCTGAACTTCAGGAAATTGATGAAAGCGACACTTTTCATAAATTTTTCATTGCTGATATTCCAACCGAGAGCTACCGAAGGGAAAAAATCAAAACGATAACCAGGCCCGAATTTTTCGGAACCATTGTAAGCTCCATTGGCATCCAGTAAATAACGGTTATCATATCCATAAGTGGCACGGAATACCCAGTCTTCTCTGAACGTATTCCAGGCACTACCTGTAACATACCTTTCCCTCATAAATACACCCGTACCGGTAACATCGTGCTTGCCAAACTTGCGCGCATAATTTAGCTGGGCGGCGTAATTCAGACGCCTGTAAGTAGCTCCCGAATTAACGCTTCCCTCGTTAAGTGACCAGGTTACCTTGTTTAAAGGCAACTCCCATCCGTCTACAGGTTTGGTTTGGAGGATCACGTCAAAACCATCAGTATCCGGATTGTACCAAATACGTTGTGCCGGGTTATTGGCATCATCAACTCCTCTATTAGTTTCCTCGAAAGTATTATCTACTGAATAGTTCAGTCTTAAAGAAAGACCTTTGGTAAGCATTTTCAGATCCTGCTGCAGGACGAAATCAGTGGTAAGCTGGTTAGTAGTAGTCTTGCTGGTACCTGAAGTTGATAACTCATATACTGTATTAGGTACGTCATAGTTACGCGGATCGTAGTAGCCCCAAACTCCGTTAGAATAAATGGGACGCATTGCATCTGGCGAGGTCCGGTAGGCCGAACGCCAGGGATCAGAAGCTGACCGGGGGAACTTACGCGCGCCATTAGAACCAAACAGACGGGTTGTAAATTTGGTGGTTTTTGTAAGATTAAAGTCTAAATTACTACGCGCATTGATGCGATTGTATCCATAACCGGCCTGATATCCCCTGTTATTATCAACGACCTTAAACAGATCACCTTCGGTAACAAAATCAACACCCGCAAAATAGGTAACGAAATTGGTGCCTCCCGATACACTGGCGCTGGTATTGTAGGCCATTGCGTGACTCTTAAACAACTCATTTACCCAGTCTACATTGGGATATTTATCCCATTCTTCTGTAGTTAGCGGGTTTCGGTATTTGTCTATTATCTCTAAAGGCTTATATCCACCCCACGCATTAGGATTATAAAGCAGTTCGTTCCTGATAACCTGATTTCTTATAAGTAAGGCATCATAAGAATCATATCTTTCAGGTAATTTAGAGGCTACTTTCATAGTCATATTAGACCGAACACGAATATTAGCCCTTCCGGCCTTACCCTGTTTTGTGGTTATTAAGATTACACCATTTGCACCTTTTACACCAAATACGGCCGTCGCCGAAGCATCTTTTAAAACACTGACACTTTCCACAGAAGATATGTCAATTGCATTCATATCGCGCTCTATCCCATCTATCAATACCAGAGGAGCACTGCTATTCCACGAGGTTTGTCCCCTGATTACTATTTGGGGCGATTCCTGGCCTGGCATACCCGAGGATGCCGTGGTTACCAATCCCGGTAAGGTACCGGTAAGTGCCATACCTAAATTGGTAACACCTCCCGCCCTTTCCAGGTCTTCACTGGTAATTTGGGAAACGGCACCAAGGACACTTTCCTTTTTTTGTTTACCATACCCAACCACGACAATATCTTCCAAGGCCTGAGGGTCATTTAACTCAAGTGTAACCAGAATATTTGTTTGAGTATTTTTAACCGATACATTTTTTGTAGTGTAACCTACAGAAGTAACAATTAGTTCAGAATCGGTATTTTTTACATTAAGTGTAAATAGTCCATTCTTGTCGGTTGATGTGGATATATTGCTACCTTGTTGCGTAACACTTGCACCAATCATGGGTTCCCCTTTTTCATTAAGGACTTTCCCCGTGACCGTTGTACTTATTTGCGCAACTGCAAACAAAGTATTCAAAAGAATTATACAAGCAGTTATCAGAATTTTTTTCCGGAAATAAACAGCGGTTAAATCATTTTTGATTTTAAACCGGCAAGAACTGTATTTTTTCATATCATATTTATGTTTGAAACATTCGTTTTATCAATGGCAATACTTTGATAACATCATCAAACCGGAGAAAAGACCTCCCACAGCACCGCAGCATTTAAAGTTTTGTACGCAAGCATGGTTTAAATATTAATAATTATACGAGACCAAAGCCGAAAGCTCAACTAACAACTGAAGCAACACAACTATGTTTTTAGTAAACGGGCAGTTATAATGGTAATCGTATATCCATTGAGTAAGCAGCCATATTTAGCCAAAACAACCGTTACATATAAATGTCATTAAAACAATTATATAGCTAAGATAGGATATTTTCTTAAAAAATACAATCGATTGTATTTTTTTTTGTGTTTTTTTCTCCTTTTTAATAAAACACTAAAATAAAAGAAGTTAATATATTGATTTTCAGTAAAATAATAAGCAGATTAGCAAAATCGTTTTACCTGCTGAAATGCAAAATCGGTTGTATCGGTACATGATTCTTTAGTCCTTTGGCTTAAATCTGGCATCCGTTATTCCAACTTTTTAATAAGTGCTTTAAATCGTTTGCATAATCTGCTTTATAGAGAGGCTAAAAAAAAGCCGCCTGGCGGGCGGCTTCACATCCGTATAACTAATAATTAGGATTCTGCGGAAAGGGTGGTCCTTCGGTAACACGGTCTATTTGCGCCTGGGGTATGGGCCTTAACTGGTGAAAGTCCTTGATATAAGGAGCTGCCTCCGGGTTCCACGCCTGTACCCGTCTTACCAGGGAGCGTGTACGCACCAGGTCATGCCAGCGCTGCCACTCTCCAAAGAACTCGCGGCTTCTTTCGTCCAGTATAAAATCCAATGTCACATCAGTTGCCGCAATCATCATGGCATTGGCAGCCGCTGTATTCTGGGCTGCGCTATTGGACTTCCGGAATGCAGCTCTTCTTCGAACCACATTAATAAGCTCAGCCGCTTTCAGTGTATTGCCGGCCTTAAAGTAAGCTTCAGCACCTGTAAGATATACATCGGAGAACCTGTATAATACACAGGGCCTGGTAGAAGGATCATTGAAATT
>JBCNOR010000376.1:0-5475 GCA_039593785.1 Niabella sp.
CTTTTATACCCTGCAACACATAGTTTAATCATCGACGAAGACCCAGAAAAGTATTGCGTAACCTTAACGCTGATACTATGACCTGCATCGTAATCAATGACAAGCCGGCGGCCGGAGAGGTAATTGGCATGTTAATCCATCAAACAGCAGACCTGGTATGGGTTGCATCCTTCAGTGATACCTTTGAGGCTTCAATATTTATGGCTAAAAATGATGTGGATATAGTGTTTCTGGATATTCAAACAGATAAAACAAAAGGTTATCAGTTTGTAAAAGCAATCCCGCCAAAAACATTCGTAATTTTTATTTCCGGATTTCCTTCGGCCGCGATCCCGGCACATAAACCTGGTATTGTGATGAGTTCAAAGTCGGTTAGGTTTCAACAAGGAATTAGTAAGGCGAGAATTTATTACCAGGCTGTAAGAAGAGGTGATTTAAATATTGCAGACGATTATTTCGTTATATAGTAAAGCAAACATAACCCATTATGAACTGTATTATAATAGATGATGAACCGTTAGCAAGAGAAGCCATAGAGATGCTGATTAACCAAACGAGTGATTTAAATTTAATAGGTTCTTTCAGTAGCCCCGAAACTGCGACGGGTTTTATAGAAAGTAATACTGTTGAATTAATTTTCCTGGATATACAAATGCCGGGGATTAACGGGATTGAATTTGCCAAAACCATTCCAAAAGAAACATTCGTGGTTTTTACAACTGCTTATTCTGAGTTTGCAATTGACAGTTATGAAGTAGATGCCATCGACTACCTGATAAAGCCTGTAAAACCGGAACGCTTTCAAAAGGCTGTTGAAAAGGCGCACACCTACTCTAAGTTATTCAAGGCAGATTACACCGATAATAATATCGAGCAGGTAGCTGACGATTTTTTCTTTGTGAAAGCAGACAGGCGAATTTTTAAGATCTATTTCAATAATATACTTTTTATACAGGGGTTAAAGGATTATGTTGTAATGCATAGCGGGAACCAGAAAGTGATAACGGCCATGAATATCAAAACGATCCATGATCAGTTACCAAAAGATATGTTTGTGAGGGTAAGCAAATCTTATATCATCAATGTTAAGCATATCGATTCGGTGGATAATAACACGGTGTATATTGGTGCCAGTGAAATTCCTATCGGGAACATTTACAGGGACTTTTTTTTCAATGAATTTGTAACAAAAAAGATGATGAACCGGTAATTTATAGGGCAAGGGAGATTGATTTCTTTCAATACTGTTAAGCTGCTTTCAGAAAGTTTCAAATGCTTCATTCGGTAACGTGATGATATAGTGGTAACGATGCATGGGACACTGTTCTTTCTAATTAAAGACTACTGTTGCTCAAATCTTTTTTATTATGAAAATTAATCGAACAGGCCTTTGCCTGGCCGTTTTATGCAGGCGCGCTCCGTACACTCCAATGCCGGTTGTCTGGATTAGCGGGTTAAGCTGAATCGGTTTAGCAGCGGCTAAACATACAACAGGGTTTGGTTTAATAAAGAAGTTATTACCTCGGCTTGTAGAATCAAGGTAAAGAAGGTATTCAGCGGTAGGGCAATAAGTCGTTTTTGTATAGTATATAGTCGCTTTTATGCAGGAAAATCCGGTCGTTCGCCATTAGATTTGTATCATCTGGGGTTATATTGTGAACTAATTTGCGACAGATTCTGTATCTTAATATCGGTGTATAACGATTCATTATCTGGTAATGGTTGTGGTATTTAAATTACCGGCTACAAAATTAGTACGCTATAGCCCGAAAGTATAAAAGCATTTAGTACTTTGCTACTTTGAACTTTTATTGTCATAATAGGAATTTTGTGAAACCGCTGCTGTTAACGATTTTATTTTGCTGGGCAAATGTTCTTGTCTTTGCCCAAAAACAAACATACAATTTTCTAAAAGTCAATACCGGTAACGGGCTTTCGCATAACCAGGTAAATGCTATACTAAAAGATACCGACGGTTTCGTTTGGTTTGGCACGCTGTCCGGGCTCAACCGGTATGATGGCTACGAGGTAAAAACATTCCGTAAAAAGCTGGATGATTCCACTTCTTTAAAAGATAATTCCATTCTCAGCCTGGCCCAGCTTCCCGAAAGAAAAATGTGGGTGATGACAAGAAATGGTTCCTGTATCTACAACTCATCTTCTGAAAAATTTGAACCGGACGTTGATACCTATTTAAGATCGCTGGGGCTCCCGGCAGGATCGGTAAGCAAGATTATAGATGGGAAAAAGGGCCGGTTTTGGTTTTTGTACGATAACGGAGATATATACTTATATACCGGGAAAGGAAACAAGGTACAGTTCATTTATAATAATCCCGTACCGGGAAAGCAGGATAAGACCGTGTCGCTTCGGGAAATAGAGGGGGACCGGATATGGATCGTTTTTCAAAGCGGCATTGTACAGCTTTTTGATTTTAAACATAGAAAAGTACTTCAAACCGTTCCTGTTATACTTAGTTCTGAAGGTGGAAATATTCAATACGATCTGTATGTTGATGCAGACGGTGATTTATGGGTATGGAATTACATGAATGGCATATATTATTTACATCCGCCCGACAATAGCATCAGGCAATTCAACGAGAAGTGGGGAAGTAACAGGATAAGCTCTAATATTATCAGCCAGGTAGTACAGGACAGTGAAGGGAAAATCTGGATAGGCACCGATCACGGAGGTATTGCGCTGGTTGATAAAAAAAATAATTTCAATATCAGCTATATTCTAAACGACCCGCAAAATCCCCAAAGCCTGAGCCAAAATAGTATTAATTCAATTTATAAAGACGATAGAGGAATTATATGGATTGGTACTTACAAACAAGGAGCAAATTTTTTTAACGGCGATATCGTGCAGTTCTCATTGTATCGTCACCAGGAATCCCGCCCCAATAGCCTCCAGTACGATGATGTGAACCGTTTTGTAGAAGACCGGGATGGTAATATCTGGATAGGTACCAACGGGGGTGGTCTTATTTATTTCGACCGGAAGAACAATAGGTTCACGCAGTACCTGCACAAGCCGGCCGACGAAAACAGCATCTGCTCCAATGTAATCGTGAGCCTTTGTATCGATCATGAAAATAACTTATGGATAGGCAGCTATTTAGGCGGTCTTGATAAGTTTGATGGAAATAGGTTTACGCATTTTACCCATCGCGAAAATGATCCGTCAAGCATCAGTAATAACAGCATCTGGGAGATATTTGAAGATAGAGAACATAATTTATGGATAGGCACTTTAGGGAGCGGATTAGACCGCTTCAACAAAAGAACGAATTCGTTTGAGCATTATACGATCAATAAAAACGGGCAGCCGCTATTGGCTAATTTTATTTCTGCGATTTTGCAGGATAAGAAGGGCAATATATGGATCGGGGCTGAAAACGGCTTAACTGTTTTTAATACAAGAAGCTCCTATAATGCTACTTACACAGCTATACCGGGGAAAAAAGGACTGAGTAATAACAGTATTACCTGTCTTTATGAAGATGATCAGGGCAGGATATGGATCGGCACCTCCGATGGTCTCAATCTTTTCAATCCCGCCACACAAAAGTTTCAAAATTTTACTGTTAATGATGGGCTTCCGGACAATGTAGTATTTAATGTTATTGAAGATGCAAAGCATTCTTTTTGGATTTCCACGCCCAATGGACTGTGTAAGGCTATACCTGTTGAAAAGGGTGATGAAACCGGGCTGACAATTATTAACTATGATAAAACCAATAACCTGCAAAGCCAGGAGTTTAATGATAATGCTGCCTATAAAACAAGGCAGGGTGAACTGATTTTTGGCGGGATCTCGGGGTTTAATATCATCAATCCTGCATTAATACGCACAATAGTAAGCCGGCCTAATATCATGTTCACGGATCTGCAGGTGCTGAATAAAAGCATAGTGCCGGGTGAATGGGTTAATGATCGTGTTTTATTATCTCAGAGCATTTCCCAGGTAGGTCATATTAATCTGAAGTACCAGGAAAATTATTTCTCCATCCAGTTTGCCTCTCTTGATTTTGTACACAGTTTAAGGGACAAGTATGCTTATATGCTCGAGGGTTTCAATTCAGATTGGGTGTATACAGACGGCAATCAGCGCCGTGCTACCTACACCAACCTAAACCCGGGTGACTATACATTTATGGTTAAAGTGATGGGCAGGGACGGGGTATGGAGCAAGGTAAAAACTCTACAAATTAAGATCACGCCTCCTTTCTGGCGTACCAATCTCGCCTATACGGTTTATGTTTTACTAACCATAGGGTTGATACTGCTGGCGAGAAAAATAATGCTGGACCGGATACACATGCGTTACACCGTAACGGAGCAAAGGAGAGAGGCTGAAAGGGCGCATGCGCTTGAGCAGTTAAAAACAAAGTTCTTTACAAATGTGAGCCATGAGTTCAGAACTCCCTTAAGCCTGATCATTGCACCGTTGGATAAGCTAATAAAACAGTCGGCCAACGATGACCAAAAAATGCAATTGAGCCTGGTGCAACGTAATGCAAAACGTTTATTGGCCCTGGTGAACCAATTGCTGGATTTCAGGAAAATACAGGTACAGGAAATGAGGCTTCACCCATCGTTTGGTGATATCATAGGCTTTGTGAAAGACATCAGTTATTCCTTTTTAGATATTGCCGAGAAGAAGAATATCCGTTTTTCGTTTGATACTGATATCGAACATCTCGAAATGTATTTTGACAGGAATAAGATGGAAAAGATTATGTTCAATCTTCTTTCGAATGCATTTAAATATACCAGCGACTTCGGTAGTGTTAGTGTACGGCTCAGTTACAAACCTGCCGGTCAGGAGGAAAAGCAGGGGACGGTTTCAATAGAGATAGCAGACACAGGTATTGGTATAGCTGCGCAGGACCAGGAAAAAATATTTGAACGATTCTTTCAAACTCATGTGCCCGATTCAATGGTCAACCAGGGTACAGGGATCGGTTTGGCTATTACCAAAGAGTTCGTGAAGCTGCATGAAGGAGTGATAACCGTTAAAAGCACGCCCAATATAGGTACCACTTTTACTTTACTGATCCCCGGGAAAAAAACACGGGAATCTTTTAGCGGGGTGAAAGCGGTAAGTTCTATTCCTTTAGACGACGAATCGATTGAGACAGACAAGGAGCCAACCGATATGTACAGGAAAAAAGGAAAAAAACTGGTACTGTTCGTGGAAGATAATGAAGATATGGGCTTTTATCTTAAAGACAGTCTGAAAGCTCAACACCAGGTGATAGAAGCTGCTAACGGCAAGGAAGGGTGGGATAAGGTTAAAAGCCAGATGCCCGACCTTGTGGTAAGTGATATGATGATGCCGGAAATGAATGGCCTGGAACTTGCAAAAAAAATAAAAGAAGAAAAAGAAACAGCGCATATCCCGGTCATTTTACTTACAGCGGTGGGTAGTGAAGCCAGGCCGCGCTGGTGCGCGCACAGGCAGGGC
>JBCNOR010000377.1:0-5461 GCA_039593785.1 Niabella sp.
GTTTCCAGAGCGAGCAGCGTAATTACTGGGATGTGCCGGAGATCTACAATACCATGTCTCCATTTATGAATGCACAAAAGATCAAAAAGCCCATTTTGCTGATTCATGGAGAGGCCGACAATAATCCCGGCACCTTTACATTGCAAACAGAACGTTATTTCCAGGCCATTAAAGGGCTCGGAGGCCAGGCCAGGATGGTGATTTTGCCCAAAGAAAGCCACGGTTATGCTGCTAAAGAAAATATACTACATACACTTTGGGAGCAGGAACAATTTTTAGATAAGTACCTGAAAGGAAAATAAATCAATTAATAAGTAGGAAAGGTGCCAGCCCATATTTTCGGTTGGCACCTTTTTTATTGATTCACTACGGTAATAGTTTTGCTGTACTCTTTTTTACCATCCCTGTCAATTTGGGCAATACGCAGGAAAATTTTAGCGTTGACCGATTCAGGCCGGCTGCTACTTTTAGAACAACCCCAAAGCGTGGCTGTTCCTGCAATGAGCATTATGAGGCATAACTTTCGGGTTTTTGAATTTGCCAAAAAGCACAGAAATAAAAGATAAAGTAAAACGGGCAAAAACATTACCTCGGGCGCTTCCATGGTGTATTCGTAGTGCAACGGCAGATCTGAATTGCCACCTGGCGCTAATGATGGCAGGGTAGCTAATTTCTTAAAATCTTTACCATCGGCAGATATCTCAATATCAAAATATTGATTATTTGTTTCGGTAAGCGTGCTCCATTTGACCAGTAAGCGTCGGTTTTGTACGGTTGCTTCTATTGGCCCGAAATGGACGGGCAATGCGCTTTCATTTTCAAAAGCTCCCATATCTATATGAGTTCCCACTATGCGGTTCGTGCTTGCCAGGTCCACCTCGCCCGATTGTACTGCATACCCGGTTGTATTGGTTTGAGGATCTCCGGCATTAATACAGGGACTGGCAGCCTGTAATTTGTACTCGGTTGTAAAAAACGGGTCTGAATTGATATTGCCGGTACCACTAAACCCTCCCTGGATATTAGAGAAGGTAATATGTAGTGGCGTATTGAGGCTGCTAATGGAGTGCGTATTATTCCAAAAAATACTGTTTTGTACTAAAAAACTATTGGTGTTGCTGAAAATGGTGCTGCCGTTGGCATTAGCGTAAGGGTGGTATATATAGGCATTGTCAGCAATGGTGCAATTGGTTAGTGCAACCACGTTAGCTTGCGCCCAGATAGCAAATCCTGAAAAAGCAGCATTATTGTAAAAAATACTGTTTTGTATAGAAGCGCTGCCGGTAGTAAGAAATATACCCCCGCCGTTACCGCTGGTTCTGTTATCAAAAAAACGGCAGTTACTAATATTGAGTACCCCATCGCTGCAAGACAAGCCGCCTGCACTTGTTCCCCGCCCGGCGGTAATACTCATCCTGTCCAAAACTTTTGTTCCTGCCCCGGTCCATCTCAATACCGAGCTGCCATTTCCCCTTAAAATAGTTGGGGCAGTATTGGAGCTGCGTTCCTGCAAACTGGTTTCGTTACCTGCAAATCCCCCATAGATTTTTAAAGGTTTTGTTATATTAAACCATTGGTTGTTGCCGGGCTGGTAAGTGCCTGCTGCGATCCATATGGTGTCGTTAATAGCAGCCGCATCTATTACGGCCTGCAGGTTGTTGCTTGCATTGGCCCAGCTACTCCCATCAGCCAGACCGGAGGCTGATGACTTTACATACCGGGTGTTTTGTGCCCCGGCGGAGAAAACAGAACCGGTCAGAAAAAATAAAAGAGCGGCTTTGATGAGCGTGCTTATTGATTTATATGAGGAAGATATCTTTTTCATATGGCCATGTTTATTGTTCTGATACCCTGATAATTTTACTATGCGCTTTTTTATCATCTTTATCAACCTGGGCTATTCGTAAAAACAGAGTGTTATTGCTGCCTGATGGCCGATCCTGCTTGCTGCAGCTCCAAAATACTATTCCGGCAATGATCAGTAAGGTTACCGGCCTTATTTTATGTCTTTGCACACCGGCAGGAAGCAGAAGAAGCAATGCAAATGCCGCCGCTCCCCAAACAGACATCAGCTGGGATAGGCCTGTACTATACTGATAGGTCAATGCTGTATTGGAGCTTCCACCTACTGCTTTTGACGCTACAGTAGCGATAGTTGTAAACTGTTTTCCATCGGCTGATATTTCAATGTCAAAATGATCGTTGTTTGTTTCCGATTCGGTAGACCAGTTCACCAATAGCCGGCCGTTCCTGGCAGTAGCTGATATGGCTCCAAACCTTACAGGCAGCGCAGTAGAATTACTTTCATAAGCTCCTATATCTATAGTTGATTGGGCAATACGGTGATTACCTCCCAGGTCGCCGTTGCCATAGCTGCTATTGTTGTAAAAGGTGCCATTGCCTGAATTGATGGCAGGGCTTCCGGGTTGCAGGCTAAAGTCGCCTGAGGCGGGATTGGCAAATGCGGGGTTAGTGGTTATGATATTGGAACCTGTTATAGTACCCTGGCGGGTAGCATTCAGGATGGAGTTTTCGATATTTATGGTTGGACTACCATTGCTTACTGCTATTATGTTGGCTGTGCCGTTATCTGTCCATAATATGGAGTTGTAAATATTGTTGGCCACAGGATTGTTCACATCCAGCGCGCTGCTTACCGGGTTGTATACGGTAGCATTAACGAAGGTAAGGGTGGACTGGATGTTGTAAAAAGGAATGTAGTTGTTACTGGCGTAGGCCAGGCTGTTCACAATAGTTGTATTGCCTCCGTTTCTAACTGATACGGCGGTACCCTTATAAGTGCCTGCAAAACTGGTAGCCGGTCCTATCGTATTATTGACAAATGTCGTATTATTCACTTTTAGTGTGCCCTGGCCAAAAGTGTTAATTCCGGCGCCCACTCCGCCATTGGCGCCGCCCTGCGAGTAATTATCTACCGAGTTGCCTAAGAAGGAGCACTTCTCAACAGCAACTGAAAATACACCCGGAACGCCGTACCCGGCTGCATCGAGTTGCATTACATCAATTGCTGCTCCCGAATATCCTGCATAGTTGTTTTGAAAAGTACATTGTTCTATAGTAAGAGCGTTGCCGCCTGCAGAGATGCCGTAGTAAGTTAGCGCTCCGCTGGAAAAAGCGCGGTTATCAGCAAAAATGCAGTTGCGGATCAACGGTGTAATATTAATAGAACTGAAATTGCAGGAAATGAATATAGAAGAGCCGGTATATCTTGGGTATAATGAATTAAACACACTGCCGGCGTTAGCATTCCCTTCAGAAAATGTAAAACCGTCAATGACCAGCGAGTTGTCGATAGGTTGCGGGTTGGACGGATTCAGCTCTATCACCATAATGTGATAGCTATTGTCGCTATTGGAAGCCGTTGCGCCAATATTACCACTTAGAATGGTTGGATGGGCAACGATGTTTCGTTGCGTTAAATTAGTCTCAGTACCCGCAAACCCGCCATATACCTGTAGGTTATTTCTCCGAATATTAAAAAAATGGTCGCGGTTATTGGTGGTGGATGGGTAGTAAGTCCCTTTTGCTACCCATATTTGGGTAATGGCGGTATTAGCATGAGCTGCAGTTAGCGCAGTTGTAAGACTTTGATAAGCGTTTTGCCACGAACTGCCATCATTGTTTCCGGTAGCGGCATGATTTACATAAATGGTTTGAGAGAACAGGAGCGGGGAAAAAAAGCTTAATACAAGTAAAACGGATAAAAACTTTTTCATCATTGGGTCAATTTTGAATGGGCTAAACAGAAGATTAAGAGGGTGGAAAATCCGATGGTCTTCTGACGCTTATTTTATTTGCGGAAGCTAAAGGTGCAGCTTTGCAACCGGGTCTCCAAAATGACAAAAGGATGAAATGCGGACAGGAGGCGGACAAAATCCGGACAATCATTGGTGTTTGTAAATCAAATACTTAACACTCTTTGCAAACTATCAAAAAATGGCAGGAGCATCTATTTCGCAGGGTTTTATTAATCAGCCGGGACGGGGATATGCTTTTTTCGGGGCGCATACACCGGCTTACAACTGTTATTTAAAGCAGGAGGCTAATTTGAAGGGAACCTGTACTCAAAATAGTACCATACAGCCACCAGCAATAGCAAGCCGATCAAAATAATAATCAGCATGTTTATAATGTGCCTGCGTTGATTCATACTTACAAATATGGCTTTTCAGGAAGCCTGGGCCAAAATTCGTAGCGGACAATTTCAGGACAATCACAAGTAGTGATGAAGAGCGTTAGCTCCTGGTGGCTAAGGTTTTTACGTGGTCTTCCAGGCTTTCATCTGCCGCCAGCTTTAAAATAGTTCTCAGGCGTCTTTTGCTGCGGGCAACACTTTCTTTACCAATACCCAGCGCATTGGCAATTTGATAATTATTAAGCTGTAGAAAAATAAGCGCCGCAAGTCGCTCCATTGCCGGAGTGAGCCCTTCACATCGCTCCCTGAGTTGTTGAAAGAACACGGGATAGGCTTTTGAAAATTCCTGCCGGAAATTTTCCCAACCACCTTCCGTGAGAAGTGGTTCTGCCAGTAGCTTTTCTGTTACTTCAAAGGTTACGTCCTTCGATTGCTCCAGTTGCATCCGAAGCGAATCAATAAGATCGTTTTTCTCTATAAGATGGCGGGTAAAAACAGTAATTCTGTCCCGCGCATCTGCTACCTGCTGCTCGGCCCTTGCATGCTTTTCCCTTGCATCCCTGAGCCTGGTTTGATCACGGGTTCTTTTTTTATTGTATAAAAGCAGCACAATGATGGTAAGCAGTAAAATAGCTACCAGTATAGCATTGCGAAGACTTTTTTCCCGGTTAACCGAAGCCTGTGCGAGAATTAGGGAATGTTGCAAATTATCAAACGCAATTTGTGCTTTAACAACACTTAGCTCACTTTTTTTCAATTCTTCCTCCTCCCGTTGCTTGTACTGGTTTTCCAGTTCATAATAATAAAAAGCACTGTCGATATTTCTTTGAATGCGGTAGATATGGGCAAGCAGGGCTGCTGAGCTGATTAATTCGGTGTTTAATTTATGCTCTTTAGCCACGGCCAGCGCCTCGGCGGCAAAAGAGGCTGCCGTGTTGTATTTTTTTTGTTTGTAATAGAAGGTTGATAGCGCATTTTGTGCGATGGCAATATTGAGCCAATCTCCACATTCCCGGCTGACTTGCAGATAGGTATTTAATAGAGGGGCCGCCGCATCGAAATTGCCCTCGCTGGTATAAGTGCGACCTATATTGCCCTTTGCTATTCCAGTCCATAATTTGATAAACCAGGGATCTGTATCGTTCGACACAGATGTTATAATATGATTATAGTACCAGCGGGCGCTATCCGGCTTATTTAAATTGCGATAGGAGGCGCCAATTATATCAAGCTGAAAAATATATACTCTTGGGTCGCGGTGAACACTGTCTAAATTCCAGGCATTAAGTCCTTCCTTGCCGTATG
>JBCNOR010000378.1:0-5447 GCA_039593785.1 Niabella sp.
ATCCTCATCCTCGGCGAATCCGGCTCCGGCAAGGGCGAACTGGCACGCGCCATCCACACCTGGAGCAAACGCGCGAAGAAGCCCCAGGTCACCATCAACTGCCCGTCGCTGACCGCCGAACTGATGCAAAGCGAACTGTTCGGGATTCAGCTGCATCGATCACTCCGATCATTTTCAGGCAGCCGCGGCCCGCAACCGGGACGTGATCAGGGATATCATTAAATTGCAACGGGTGGAGCTGCATAAAATACGCCGCGAGCGTAAATTTGATGACGTGGTATTACGCAACATGGAAATGCAACTGGACTTTGATGAAACAAAACTTACAGGCTTTCAACATTAAACATTTATGACGATACCTATCAGTTGGAGTGATTTTGAAAAAATAGATATACGCGTGGGAACTATCATCCGGGCTGAAGTATTTGCCGAGGTACGCAACCCCGCCTACAAACTGTTGATTGATTTTGGAGAAGAACTGGGCGTCAAAAAATCGTCGGCACAGATCACGCGGTTGTATCAACCTGAAGAGCTTTTAAATAAACAGGTGATAGCTGTTGTTAATTTTCCTGTAAAGCAAATAGCCAATTTCTTCAGCGAATGCCTGGTATTGGGTGTTGTAGGCGCAGATAAAGATGTCACGCTCCTTACACCTGACAAACCGGTAAAAAACGGTCAAAAGATCAGCTAAGAACCACTTATTTTTTCCATAGATTCCGCAGGTATTTACCCGCCTTATTGATAGCGCCTATCTGCTCGCTGAGGGTTTCAATTAACTTACCATCGGCCTGCTGAATATCGCTCATATTAATACCCGTTTCCAACTGTTCAGGATACAATATGATATAACTTAGTTTGCCAAAGTAATTGGTAAGATAATAAGGAAGCTTACTAAATTGGGGCAGATAAGAATTATGCCCTTTTCGTGAAGAAATAATGATGAACAGGTCGTTTGTATTGAGCTCTCTGGTAAAAATCAGGAAATCGTCCCAATTACTAAACTCGTTGTAAGAAGCCTGCAGGTTACTATTCTCTCGTTGCGCGACAGACTGAATAGCGGCCAAGGTAACGCTGGTTCCATAAAAGCCAACCTTCATTCCCGACTCCCTGGATAGCAGTGTTATTTTTTGCAGCCAATGTATAAACCCAGGCTCCGTTTCAGCGTTGGGAGGAATGGCTACAATCATCCGTTTTAATGTATTAAATGGCTGCGCGGGTTTATATACGTAAAGCGTCTCGTAAATTCTTCTTATAATATTTTCGGCCACTTCTCCGAAAAACACTTTTTGGTCGGCATTTTTATGCAGCCCGATAACAATATCGGTAACCTGCTGCTCTTTAATAGTGTAAACAATACCATTGCTGATACTGGAGTCATACCGCATTAAAGGAGTAAGAATATTTTCAGAAGCTGCAGCATGAGATACGGCCTTTTCCAGTATCTTCTTGCCTTTGCCTGCTGCATTGGAGCCCTCTACTGCATCATCGACAATATGCAAACCATAAAGAGGCAGGTTACTCTTTTTAGGCTGAAGTAATACACCCAAGTCCACCATGTCGGTAGCAATTTCAGCATAGGCTAATGAGATCAGGATTTTTTCTTTGTTCCCCTCATCCTCCATTTCCGGCACTTCTTCGTTTTCCTGCAGGGCCAGTTTTTTAGCCGCTTTTTCAGTAACAAAGGAGCCAACCCCACAGCTTACCAGGATCAGTAATATGGTTCCGTTTAATACATCTTCATCTAATAAACGGATAGGTTCCCCGGTTGCCGTTTCTCCGATAATAATATTATAGCCTACCAATATAATGGCCAGTGTGGCAGCCGCATGCGAAGCGCTTAGTCCAAAAAGCATCTTGCCCTCGGTTGCGGTTAGCTTGAATATTTTTTGAGTTACCCATGCGGCTACATATTTCGTAACCAGGGCTACCACGATAATTACAGCAGCAACTTTTGCAGCGCCCAGGCCTTTTACCAAAACCTTCACGTCTACCAGCATACCCACACTTATCAGGAAAAACGGAATAAAAAGCGCGTTACCAACAAAATTGATGCGATTCATTAACGCAGAAGTATGCGGTACAAAACGGTTCAATACCAGGCCTGAGAAGAAAGCGCCGATGATGGCTTCAATACCTGCAGCTTCGGCAAGAAACGAGGCCAGGAAAACCATACCCAGCACAAAAACATACTGGGAAACGCTGTCTTCAAATTTTTTAAAGAACCACCGGATAATGACCGGGAAAAGAAATAATACAATACAGACAAACACAATGGACGATAATCCCAGCTGCACCCAAAACGAGGGCGACACCTCTTCTTTCGCCATCCCAGATATGGCGGCCAACAATAAAAGCGCTACCGTATCGGTAATCATCGTACCGCCTACCGCCATAGCCACAGCCCGGTTACGGATGACGCCGTATTTGCTGGCAATGGGATAGGCTACCAGCGTGTGTGTAGAAAACATACTGGCTAATAACAAGGACGACAAAAAGCTATATCCTAAAATATAATAAGCCGCAAGCGTGCCGCAGATCAGCGGCAGCAAAAATGTGAGCAGCCCAAATACAAATATCTTTTTCCTGTTCTTTTTAAATTCTGCAAGATCTATTTCGAGGCCCGCCAGGAACATGATATACAATAACCCTACTGTTCCAAATAACACGATACTGGTATCACGTTTTAAAAGGTTGAGGCCGTGCGGCCCTACCAGCACACCAGCTATGATGAGGCCGATAATATGGGGTACTTTTATTTTGCTGAAAATAATAGGCGCAAACAAAATTATAAAGAGCACCAACGCAAAGATGATCACCGGGTTGGTCAACGGCAACGAGAAATCTAAAGATGAGACTGATGCAATCATAAATAAATACCTCTTATAAACGTTCGGCGGTGATCGAATAAGTTGTTTTACAATCCGGAAGGGTAATTTCCCTCAGGCCATCCATTTTCTTTTCGTTCAGCATTCTTAAAGTAACTTCCATTGTAGTTGAGCTGAGCGCTCCTTTGTCAACCAATTGCATTCCCCGGCTCGTATAAGTGCCATTGTAAATACGGGTCAGGTTCTTGCCTGCATACGCTTTCACCACCACTTCATTTCCTTCACTGGCAAATTCCCATTGTTCCGTTTTTACGTCGCCTATTGCAGAGCCTGCGCAGGAGGTTTCTACGCATTGCATTTTAATCTGCCATCTACCTACAACAGAGGGACCATGTATTACTACCGAGTCAATTTCCCTTTTAGTGCTGTCCAGCCGGTGCTCCCGGTCTTTTAAAGTGTTCTCCTTTTGGGTTAATTGCTGCTCCCACAGTACCAATGCCTGTTGCCGGTCGTTAAGTTCAGCTTCTTTATGCTTCATTGCCTTTTCCCTTTCGCTTAACCCGCAGGAGCATAATAGAAATACAAACAAGATCAGAGGTTGAAGTAGTTTCATAGTAATGTAAAACGGTTAAAACAATCAATACGAACGAAGGTAAAAGTAAGCAATCCTGTTTTATTCAGCTCAGGAAGATGAATCGGGTGGCCCCGACAGCTTTTCGGATGCCCCCTCATCCCGGACATCGCCTAAAATATAAGGGTAGCCGGTGCTTTAACTCTTTAAAATAATATGGTAACTTTGCATTTTACACAAAGCTGTCAGGCAGGTGATATTTTTAGTGGAAGTATAGAACTGATAGTTAAAAAAAATAAGGATGAACAATACATTTTCTGCAGATAGCATCAAAATAAGCGATACCGCTAAAGCTCGCATAGAGCAAATTCTTTCTGAAAACCAGGAGAAAGGAGCCAATAGTTTTGTAAGGGTAAGTGTGGTGAGCGGAGGCTGCTCGGGCCTAAGCTACAAACTCGACTTCGACAGCGAGGAAAAACCCAAAGACCAGGTTTTTGAAGACAACGGTATTAAGATAGTGACAGATATGAAAAGCCTTTTATATCTCCTGGGCACTACACTTGACTTTTCTGAGGGGCTCAGCGGCAAGGGCTTCTTTTTCAACAATCCCAATGCGGCGCGTACCTGTGCCTGTGGCGAAAGTTTCGCCGTGTAGTACTACGGTACCTTCTATATCTTATCCAACTTAAAGTTTCATGACACTCACTCCTGATCAAATTTCTTACCTCGTATTTGGTATTGTAATCGTTATTGCCCTTGTGTTCGACATGGGACTTTTCAGCAAGAAGAACACGGCTATTACTATTAAAACAGCGCTCTGGCAGTCTGTATTCTGGGTTGCATTGGGCCTTGGCTTTTTTGTTTTCCTGATTTTTGAAGAAAACAAGACAATTGCCCTGGAATACCTCAGCGCCTACCTGATGGAAAAGAGCCTGAGTATTGATAATATTTTCGTATTTATCCTCATTTTCAACGCTTTCAGGGTAAAAGAGATCTATTATAGCCGCGCATTACTGTTTGGGGTATTAATGGCCATTGTTTTCCGCATCATTTTTATAACCCTGGGCGTGGAGCTTGTCAACCGTTTTCATTGGATATTGTACCTGTTTGGCGCTTTCCTGGTGTATACCGGTATCAAAATGTTTACGGCCGGCGATGATGAGGAATTTGATCCTAAAGGACATCCTGTTTATAAATGGATGAAAAAAGTATTACCATTGGTACCACACGACGGAGGAGGTAAGTACACTGTTAAAGAAGACGGCAAAAGACGCTACACCATGCTTTTTGTAGTGGTTGTAATGCTTTCGGTTATCGACCTGGTTTTTGCAGTTGACTCTATTCCCGCTGTAATGGGTATCTCTACCAATAAAATGGTGATCTATACTTCCAATATTTTTGCCGTGTTGGGCCTGCGCTCCCTGTTTTTTTTATTAAGGGGAGCTATTACCAAATTCGACTACCTGCAACAGGGCATTGCCATTGTACTTATTTTCATAGGAGCCAAAATGCTGGGAGAGCATTGGATCTCACAGTGGGTAGGAAAATCACAGCAGGTTGTATTATCCCTCCTGGTTATAGTACTTTGTATTACAGGCAGCATTGTTTACTCCATCCTGAAAAAACGAAAAGGAGTGCCCGACGAAGAGGAGAAGATTGCTGAAACGCCAAACGACTAACAGGCTCATGCACACGCTACAGGATATTGCAGGCGCTCTTGGATTACCGGGACAACATATACCCAGGATAGCCATTTATACCTTACTTACTGATAGCAGGAAGCTTATCAACCCCGAGTCTTCCCTGTTCTTTGCATTATCCGGCCCCCGCAGGGATGGACATTTTTTTATCCCCGAATTATATAAGGCTGGCCTGCGCTACTTTGTGGTTTCGGAAAAGATCAATGCCAGGAATTATCCGGGAGCGTTGTTCCTGACGGTAAAAAATGTACTGGCTGCTTTGCAAAAACTGGCCGCTTTTCACCGGTCGAAGTTTGATATAGAAGTAATTGGCATCACAGGAAGTAACGGCAAAACCATTGTAAAAGAATG
>JBCNOR010000379.1:0-5429 GCA_039593785.1 Niabella sp.
GGTAGCACTCTCTGCGCTGGTCCAGGCAGGCCAATCCTTTAAGAGCACACTAAATTCGTAACGCCGCTCCTGCCCCGGGGTAAATTGCGTGTAGGTTAAAAACCGAGCAGTGGTTTCGCTTCTCCAGTTACCATCAGAGTAGTAGGCGGAGTCGCCATATACCACTTTATGTGCTATGGCATAATTGCCCGTAGCGCCGGGACTTACCATGTAAGCAGCATCCGGCGCGGACGCATCAGTACCGGGAAGTCCCGGTATGCCCGAGTCAGTAGTTCCACTTTCGTAGTTTACATTTAAAATAGTGTCGCCTGCCGTAACCGACCTCGCAGTTGTTTGAAGGCTTGCCTGCCCCTTCAACGTATTGTTTTTTGTACAGGATGATGCTCCTGCAAGCAGCATGGCAACTGCCGCAACCGGAATGGAAAGTAATCGTTTATTCATATTGATTGTTTTTAACTAACCTTCAATAAATTAAAATACCTGCACTATGCGATAAGCTATTATTGCAATGGCAGTGCAATTTTCTTCAGCGCAGCATATTTTTTCAACGCCTCCAGGTAATAATAGTCTGCGTAGTTCAATGGCGTATCGATTTCTGAATTATAGAGGAACGCTCCCACACTGTGCTTCAGGAGAAAATAATGATTATCCCCGGGCGCAGCCAGGAAATCGGGAGATGATAGCGCCTTTAATATATCTTCGGCATAGTCAGCATATTTTTTACCGTCTTTTACTTTAGTGCTCAGGTCTAACAAACCACAGGCGATAACGGCAGCAGCCGAAGCATCGCGGGGGGCACGTCCGTCAGCATCGAGCGCATTGTGTGCATCAAAATCCCAAACCGGGATCTTGTTTTTGGGCATTCTGGGGTGCGTCATAATAAAGCGGGCAATATGTTGTGCCTGTTGTAAAAACCGCGCATCGCCGCTGTTATTATAACACATAATATAGCCGTAAAGTCCCCAGGCCTGGCCCCTTGCCCATGCCGATTCATCTGCAAGACCCTGGTGGGTTTCTTTCCCCCGCACTTTACCTGTAACCGGGTCATAGTCTACTACATGGTACGAGCTATAGTCTTTCCTGAAATGATGCTTCATCGTTGTAAGCGCATGCGTATTGGCCACCTGGCTGTATACCGGCTTTTTGAATTGGGCGCCTGCCCAGTACAGGTATTCCAGGTTCATCATATTGTCGATGATCACCGGAAACTTCCAGTCGCCGAAATCCCAGGAGCGGATCACACCGGTTTTAGGGCTGAATCGCTGGTAAAGATGTTGGGCGCCATCTGCCAAAACAGGCAAATAGGTTTTATCCCCGGTAATGCGCCAGGCATTTCCATAAGAACAATAGAGCATAAAGCCCAGGTCATGGGTTTTGGTAACGTAGCGTATAGAGTCGAGAGCCAGCGTGAACTTCCGGGCTGATGCAGCCAGGTCTTTATTGCCGGTTAGCTCATATCCATACCAAAGGGATCCGGGGAAAAAACCGGTAGTCCAGTCAGTATAGGGCGCGGTGCGCACCGTACCATTTGGATTTACGGACCGTGGGTTTAAGCCTGGCGTGAAGGTTGCTGCAGCGCCCTTCAACTGCTGTTCAATAACTGAAACCGAATGCCGGAACCAGTCTTTTGCAGGCGCCGGCTGCGCATAAAGTTGGGTAGCAGCAAAAAAAGCAAGGCCTGAAACAATGGCATAAAATCGTCTTTTCATGTGTTTATCTTTTCTTAAGTGTGTGCTGTAAAAATAGATTTCACCTGAAGCAAGCCCTTTCAATATGGAGTTTAATATTTTAAAACTGGATGAAATTTGAAAAAAGATCATCAAAACAAGATCAATGGAGTGTAAACATTTTGCAATATAACAATCGGCTAAAACAATTGATATTCAAACAGATAAAATAAAAAACCTTATATAAACCCATAAAAAACCTGAAAAATAACCCAAATCGAAAAAAGAAAAACCCATTTTTAAAGCCCCTGGTAAAACTGCATTCTATATTTATGAGGTCTAAAACAGCCATTTGTGCTGGTGAATTTTGTAAAACAATAAAGGACTCTTACTTAAACTAACCTTACGACAGTTTGTCGCATTTAATTTTTAAGTATTGGTCATTATTCAAAAGTCAACCAATTAAGAATGCTCTGTTTAAGAGAATTGACACTAACGTTAAAATGTTT
Source organism: Niabella sp. (assembly GCA_039593785.1). Classification (GTDB taxonomy): domain Bacteria; phylum Bacteroidota; class Bacteroidia; order Chitinophagales; family Chitinophagaceae; genus Niabella. Next base: position 2,177 of record JBCNOR010000379.1, read on the forward strand.
ATTATGCCATTTGTTAAAAAGGTCAACGGCCAGCCTGACTGCCATTTTCCCAATCGGGAACCGGAGACTATTACCCAGCCTCTATATGAATTACCCCGGAAAAAAATCATTTCACCCGGATTAAAATTTAAGCATCTAATGAGATCAACGTTTATTCTTTTATTGGTATTGATGGGAATTTCAACCACACTGATTGCTCAAACCACTGAGGTAACCGGTACCATTACCAACCCGGCCGGAGAGCCGCTGGCGGGAGTTACCGTTAGTGAAAAAGGTACCAACAGAACCGTATTTACAAAGCCCGGTGGCCAGTACGCCATCCAGGCGGCGGCTAACGGGATATTAATCATTTCCTATGTTGGCTACGAGACCAAAGAAATTGATGTTAGCAACCGGCAGCAGATCGATATTAGCCTGGTAGCCCAGGAAAAGAGCCTGGAACAGGTGGTGGTTGTAGGTTATGGTACGCAAAAACGAAAGGATCTTACGGGGGCTGTCAGCTCCGTTAGCGGAACCGAGTTGGCTAAAGTGCCGGTACAAAACGTGGGACAGGCCTTACAGGGACGTTTGGCTGGTGTTCAGGTAACGATGGCTGACGGCTCGCCAGGCGCAGAACCTTCTATTAAAATAAGGGGCGGAACCTCCATTACCCAAAGCAACCAACCGTTATATGTGGTTGACGGCGTACCCCAAACAGACGGCCTGGCTTTCCTGGACCCTATGGATATTGAATCTGTAGACGTGCTGAAGGACGCTTCTGCAACGGCAATTTATGGAGCAAGAGGAGCAAACGGTGTAGTATTGATCACCACCAAACAAATTAAAGCGGGTAAAGTAACGGTGAATTATGACGGATATGTTGGCGCTAAAAAAATAACCACCGAAATACCGGTGATGGGCGCTTACGACTACCTGTTGCTGGATTATGAACGCAGAGCAGGAGACTCCGCCAGAGTCGCTGGCTTTACCAACCTTTATGGGCCTTTTGATTCGCTCCAAACCATTTATGGCGGAAGACCGGGCAAAAACTGGCAGGATGAGGTTTTTGGAAATACTGTTTACAACCAGTATCACAAAATAAGCATTAACGGAGGTAGCAAGGATACACGCTTTAATGTGTTCTACTCCCGCAATAATGATGAAGGAATCATGTTGTACAGCGGGTCAACCAAAAACATAGGCAAAATTACCCTTACCCATAAAATAGGCGATAGGTTTACGATCAATGCCATTGCCAATTATTCCAACCAAAAAATAACCGGTCTCCCTCCTACTGAAGGTGGAAATGCCCGGTTAACTTACCTGCAAACACTCCTGCAATACAGGCCTGTAAGTGGCAGGAATCCGGCAGACGACGATGCGCTTCTTGACCTGGAGACAGACCCACTGGATAATCAAAGTTCACCGGCATTTCAAAGCCCGATCATTGGTGCACGTTCGCGTTTAAGAGAACGTGTAATTAATACCCTCAATGCCAGTGCCAATATTCAATATAAATTATCGAAGAGCCTTACCTATCGCGGATTGATCAGCTACACGGCAAAAGGCAATAAGTATAAACAATTCAATACATCGGAATCTATTGTAGCTATTCGCAGCGGAGGCCCCTTTGGAAGCATTGATGAACAAAACGATAGCCGCCTGAACTATAATAACACGCTTACCTATGCGCGTAACTTTGCAGGCGCCCACAACCTAGACGTAACAGCGGGGCAGGAATATATTTATAACTACTTTGAACGTTTTGGTACCAGCGCTTCAGCATTTCCCAAGGTAAATAATGGCTGGGATGACCTTTCACTGGGAACTATTTTCGGCACACCCAGCTCCCGCGCCGAAGACGACAAACTGCTGTCCTTTTTTGGCCGTGTTAATTATGGTTATAAAAGCAAATATCTTTTAACAGCCAGCCTGCGGGCCGATGGTTCTTCTAAATTCGGGATCAACAACCGCTGGGGCATCTTTCCTTCAGTAGCTGTTGCATGGAGAATGATCAATGAAGACTTTATTAAAGCAATGCCTGCATTTTCAGATCTGAAATTAAGGGTAAGCTATGGACAGTCCGGGAATAACCGTATCAGCAACTACGCTGCGCTGGGTATTTATACTACGGGGTCTTATCCGCTTAATAATACCATTACCACTTCTGCCTACCAGAACAACCTGCCCAATCCAAATTTAAAATGGGAAGCCAACCAGGCGGTAAATATCGGGTTAGACCTGGGTTTATTTGACCAACGGATTACACTTACTACGGAATATTATGACAACCGTTCGAAGGATTTGCTTTTCGACACCCGTATTCCTTCCAGCTCCGGCTTTATTACCCAGTTTCAGAACATCGGAACCACCTTATCGCGCGGGCTTGAGTTTACCCTGAACACTGTAAATATCAAAAGCAATGATTTTAACTGGAGCACCAGCTTTAATATTGCATTCCCTAAAACAAAAGTATTGGAGCTGAGTGATGGAGAAACTTCAAAAATCGTAAATAGCTATACAACTTTTAATGATTATATCCTGCAGGTGGGTCAACCTGTAGGAATTATGTACGGGTATGTTGCAGATGGTTTATACCAGGTGGAAGATTTTGATTTTAATGCCGCCAACAATACCTATACGCTAAAAGCCGGCATTGTAAAAGATAACCGGGCAGTACAACCCGGCTACCAGAAATTTAAAGATATCAGCGGACCCGCTGGTGTACCCGATGGCGTGATCAACGACCTGGACCGTACCGCTATTGGCAATGCCAATCCTAAATATACAGGCGGCTTAACCAATACGCTAAGCTACAAAAGCATTGACCTGAGTGTATTTTTAAACTTCGCAGCAGGTAATGATATCTATAATGCCAATGTGCTTAACAATGCTGCGTTGAGTAATGATCTTAAAAATACATTATCGCGTTTTACCGAACGCTGGATGACTATTGATGCGGAGGGAAAACGTGTTACAGATCCTGTTGCGCTGGCAGCCCTGAACCAGGGCAAAACCATCCCTTCCTATATTGGTATGGTTTCAGACAGGCCCTACAACACCATGATCGAAGACGGTTCTTTCCTGCGTATCAACAATGTAAGCCTGGGTTATACCCTGCCCAAAAGCCTGATCCAAAGAGCCCGAATCAATAATGCACGGGTTTACTTTACCGCCTATAACCTGCATGTATTTACAAAGTATACAGGTTATGATCCTGAAGTAAGCGTTATTAATAATGCCATTACTCCAGGTGTTGATTTCATCGACCTTC
>JBCNOR010000038.1:0-15841 GCA_039593785.1 Niabella sp.
ATCCGCTGCTTCAGGCTGATCGAATGTATAAAGTACCGCATAGCGGTACTATGTTAATAGATTATCAATTCAGATAAAACAGAGCCGCATAGCGGCGGCATATTATCTACGCTAATAATGAATGTAGCGCGTGCATCAACCTGCTATGCCGTTACATTCTTATCCTTATCCTGCGGGCGAATGATCATCCGGAAGGACTGGTCTTTGCTGAAATAGGCAATAATCCAGTTCACCAAGGTCCGGACACGGTTTTTAACCGTAAGCAGCGACATAACGTGTATAAACAGCCAAACAGCCCAGGCTAAAAATCCATTAAAATGAAATTTAGGTTTCGGAATATCTGCCACGGCTTTGTTACGGCCAATGATGGCCATGGAACCTTTATCATTGTACAAAAACGGCTTCCACAACGACGCATCCTTAGGCAGGTTTTTAGCTAATAGCTGTCCCTGCTGTATAGCCACCTGTGCTACCTGCGGGTGCCCTTTAGGAAATTTTTCATCGGTGGTTTGAAGGCAGGTATCGCCCAGGGCATAAATATTTTCAGTACCCTGTACTTTATTAAATGCATCCACCAGCATGCGCTTGCCTGGTCCGAAACTCTCTATCGGAAAACCTTCAAAAGCTATTGCTGATACACCCGCAGCCCAGATCAGGTTCTTTGTAGTAATGGAATTACCGTCGATCAGCTCTACAGTTTCCCCGTCAAAGTCTTTCACGCGGTTATTCAGCATCACTTTTACACCCAGCTTTTCCAGCGACTCTTTGGAATATTTTTGCGACTCAACAGACATGGGTCCTAAAACAGCATTACCTCCATCTACCAGAATAATCTCACTAAGCCCTTTGCCCAGTTCAGGGTAATCTTTACGGATGATACTTTGTCTCATTTCTGCAAACATGCCCGACACTTCTACACCGGTTGGCCCGGCACCAGCTACTACAATAGTCAGCAGTTTTCGCTTCGCTTCCCTGTCAGTGGTACGCGATGCTTCTTCCAAACGGTTCAACAGCAGGTTACGCATAGCCAGGGCATCACTCAATGTTTTCATCGGAATCGAATGCTGTTTCACATTTTCCATCCCGAAATAATTCGTGGTGGCGCCTGTAGCCATCACCAGCAGGTCATACTCCAGCTCTCCGTTGGAAAGGATGATTTTATTTTCTGCAGGCACTACACGTTGAAGCGATGCCATACGAAAATGCACATTGGGTTTATTCCGTAAAAACTTCCTGAAGGGATAGCTGATACTGGAGGGTTCGAGAAAACCTGTTGCTACCTGGTATAATAAAGGAGGGAAAAAGTTATAGTTATTCAGGTCTACTAAAGTAATATCAAACTCACTATGTTTGGCTAATCTTTTTACAAAATTAACGCCGGCAAATCCACCGCCAACTACTACCACTTTTTTTACAGCCGATGCATTCATATCCATTGGTTTTAATTAATATATAAGGCCTGCCGTCGTTAATGATTGCTGTGTAGCCGATTTACCGTTACCGCGTTATTCTACTCGTAGGTAATAAAATTCCCCGCAACGAGGGAATCCTTATCATAAATCGCCCAATCTTCAATATGCTTCAGATCTATTGTTACCCTGTCTTTATAAAGAACATTTTTTAATTCTATGGGTTCGTTGTCTAAAAGACCAGCAATTTTATTGCCAACCAGGCTGTCGGCCGAAAACCACATATGCTCGGCCTTATCGCCATCAATAAATTCAGCTTTGGCAAAAAAATCAAAATGATTTTCTGCTTTGGACTTTAAAAGAGTAATAAAAAAGCCGATGCTGTCCTGCGCATTTTTTAATTGCTGCCAGTAGGCAGCATCTGTTGGATCCACCTGCACAACATTTACGTTATTCCAGTCCTCCTGGTCTTTGTCGCCGGTTTTGGGGGATGATTTACATGAGGTAAAAACCAGGCCTGCACATAGGAGTGCAATGAGGAAAAGTAAAAGATGGGCCTGGTTAAAATTCATGATCATTATTTTAATAATCCACTACCTGTTCTACAATGGTTTCGGGAATATCCCTCCATTGGTATAACTGGTTGCGTAGCTGGGGTTCAAAGCCTGCTTCTTTGATAGCATCCTGCATTGAACGGTAAGTAAAACGATGCGGCGCACCGGCTGCGCTTACCACATTTTCTTCAATCATAATACTTCCGAAATCATTGGCTCCGGCGTGGAGGCAGAGCTGTGCCGTTGGCCGGCCCACCGTTAACCAGCTGGCCTGTATGTTAAGAATATTAGGCAGCATGATACGGCTTAAAGCCACCATGCGCACATATTCATCCGCTGTGGTAAGATTATGAACGCCCCGGATACGAGTTAATAAAGTATCAACATCCTGGAAGGTCCATGCAATAAATGCCAGGAACCCGTTGGTTCCTTCTGGCTTACGGCTTTGAACTTCCCTGATTTTTACCAGGTGCTCAAATCTTTCTTCAATGGTTTCCACATGCCCGAACATCATCGTTGCCGAAGTGGTAATATCCAGCTTATGCGCTTCGTGCATCACATCCAACCATTCCTGTGCGCCACATTTTCCTTTGCTGATCAGGCGGCGTACCCGGTCAATCAGTATCTCTGCACCAGCGCCTGGTAAGGAGTCCAGACCCGCTTCTTTTAAGGCCTTTAGCACTTCATGGTGCGTGCTCTTCTCAAGCTTGGTAATATGCGCTATTTCGGGCGGTCCCAGCGCATGAAGCCTGATATCAGGAAATTCAGCTTTGATGGCTTTAAAAGTATCTACATAAAACTGTAACCCTAATTGAGGGTGATGCCCTCCCTGTAATAAAAGCTGGTCGCCACCGTATCGGATGGTTTCCTCAATTTTTTTACGGTAGGTGGGCATATCTGTAATATAGGCCTCGGCATGCCCCGGTATTCGAAAGAAATTGCAAAACTTGCAATTGGCAATACATACGTTAGTTGTATTGACATTACGATCTATTTGCCAGGTAACCTTACCATGTGGCACCTGCTGTTTGCGCAGCTCATCTGCAATAAACATTAGCTCGCTGAGTGGAGCGTGATGATACAGGAAAACGCCTTCTTCTACACTTAAAAATTCAAAAGCGGCTGCTTTTTTATAGAGATCACTTAAATCCATAGTTGGAACGAAATTATATACAAAGGTACGAAAAGAACGGTTTATTAACCCATATGCCAGATTGTATCAGAAGCGGAACCCCGTATCAGCATCCTTACCTGCGGGGACGGCGCGCTCTACCGTTTATACCAAAACACAAGGGGCGGTTTAAAAATGTGCTAACTTTAGGAGAACGGTCTTCTATTATGAAAAAGATACTGCTTTTGCTGCTTATTGTTTTTTTCACAACACATACTATGTATGGGCAGGAAGAGTTTGTTGATCCACCCAGCCGGGAGCTTACCAAGATCAATTTTACACAGTTTACGGGTGGCGTTATTGTTTTTAAAGCCCTGCTCGATCACTTTAAGGATTCTCTCACCTTTGTGTTGGACACAGGAAGCGGGGGTATTTCGCTCGACTCTACTACAGTGTCATCGCTGGGACTCAAACCCTCCGAGCCCGAGCGTATGATAAGAGGTATTGGCGGAACCCGTAAGGTTGGATTTTTAAAAGACCGGCAGCTCAGGCTTAATAACCTGGTGGTGGACAGCCTTAATTTTCATATTATAGACTACGAGGTCTTATCCGCATTGTACGGTGAAAAAATAGATGGAATTATAGGATACTCGCTATTAAGCCGGTATATAGTGAAAATAGACTATGAGAACCAGGAAATGTCGTTCTGGAGTAATGGTACGATGAAATATCCTAAAGGAGGTTATACCATGCGTCCGCGTATCACCACGATACCCTATCTTTTATCGGAAGTGAAAGATGCATCTAAGCAGGATTTTAATTACCTATTTGATATTGGCGCGGGTCTCACCGTTCTTTTTTCGGAAGACTATATGGAAGAAAAAAAGTTGCTGAAAAGCAAACGGAAACGATATTTAAAGCAGGGCGAAGGGTTAGGTGGAAAAGTTTCTTTTGATCTCAGCGTAATGAAGGAACTCAAAATAGGGCCGTATAAATTCAGAAATGTACCGATCAATATTTTTGATGATGAGCATAATATCACCTCTTATCCAAGCTACGGAGGTCTTATAGGAAATGATATTTTCCGGCGATTTAACTGCATCCTTAATTACAGAAACCGGCAAATACATATTGTACCGAATAAGTTTTACAGAGATCCGTTTGATTATGCCTACTCCGGCCTGGAGCTTTACCTGGTGGATGGCAATGCGGTTATAGGAGATATACCCAAAGGCTCACCTGCCGATATTGCCGGCCTGGTACCGGGAGATGAAGTGCTGGCCGTTAATAAAAAATTTGGCATGACACTGAATGAATTAAAGCACGCCCTTCAGGCCGTTTACGGTCGTGTAGAAGTGATCATTAAAAGGGATGACTCTTTATTGGTGAAGAAAATGAATGTAATTAATATTCTCAATGGTAAAGCAATCCCTAATCAGACCCTATCCAATGAATTTAGGGACGGTTTCAAAATACGTGTTGGTGGAGGAATTGACGATTACAATTTCAGGAGGCAGCCCTGAGGATTTAGACCTGCTGGTATCAACGGTTGAACCTGTGTGTACATTTTTGCGTTTAGTTGATGTTGTAAAAATTGTAAATCCCCTTACTTTCGCTGCATGGTTCAGTTTGAAAAGTTTGTATTAGAGAACGGGTTAAGGGTGATTGTACACCAGGATAAATCGACACCACTGGCAGTGATGAACATTTTATACGATGTGGGAGCCCGCGATGAAGACCCTGATCAGACAGGCTTTGCGCATTTGTTTGAGCACCTGATGTTTGGCGGCTCGGTAAATATACCCGAATACGATGAGCCATTGCAAATGGCCGGCGGTGAAAATAACGCCTATACAACCAATGATTTAACCAACTATTATATCCAGCTTCCTTCCGAAAACCTGGAAACTGCTTTTTGGCTGGAAAGCGACCGCATGCTTTCGCTGGCATTTAGTGAAAAAAGCCTCGAAGTACAGCGTAAAGTGGTTTGCGAAGAATTCAAAGAGCACTATATAGACAAACCCTACGGGGATGCCTGGTTTAAAATGCGGGAGCTCGCCTATAAAAGCCATCCCTATAAATGGATGACCATTGGCAAGCAACTTTCCCATATAGAAGATGCCCGGTTAGAGGATGTGAAAAGGTTCTTCTTTAAACATTACCGGCCTAACAATGCGGTAATGGTAGTAGCCGGAAACGTTGATACAGACCAGGTAAAAGAGTTGGCGGAGAAATGGTTTGGCGGCATAGAAGCAGGAGAAAAAACACATCATAACCTGCCGGTAGAAGAACCGCAAACAGAGGCCAGAAGGAAAGAAGTAGAGGCAGACGTGCCGCTGGATGGATTTTATAAAACCTGGCATATTGAAGGACGTTTGAGTGACCAGTATCATGCGATGGACCTTCTTACCGATATTTTAGGCGGGGGCGAGTCTTCCAGGCTATACCAGAAACTGGTAAAGGAGTTGCAATTGTTTGTAAGCATTCAGTGTTACCATTTTGGCAGTATTGACCCGGGCTTGTTAACTATCGAGGGTAAATTGGTGAAAGGCGTTGACATTAAAGCAGCGGAATCGGCGGTAGAGGCTATTTTACAGGATATCAGGGAAAATTTCATCACCGGCGAAGAGCTGGAGAAAGTGAAGAACAAAACAGAGAGCATGATGGCCTTCGAAGATATGAGCGTGCTCAACCGTGCCACCAGCCTGGCTTTTTACGAATTACTGGGCGATGCCAATATGATGAATACCGAGCTGCAGAAATATGCAGCAGTAAGTGTAGCGGACATTAACAAAGCTGCAAAAGAGATTCTGACAGAGGAAAACAGCAGTACTTTATATTATTTATCCAAAACGAAATAAACAGGCTGTAAAAACCGGGCAATTTTAAAAGTCGCCCGGTTTTTATTTTGCAGGAAACTGGTAAGTGTTGCCTATAGGAATTTCTGTAAAGCCGATAAATACGGCCTGCTTATTGTACTTTTCTATATGCCTGTTGTTTACTATATAGCTCCTGTGCACCCGGGTAAAGTCATTTTCCGGTAATTGTATCGCGAGATCGTTAATCGTAGATCGCGTCATTATCTTGGGCTGATCTTTCAAAAAAATATTCAGGTAGTTACCGGATGCTTCTATGTATAAAATGTCATCGAACATAATTTTTACCTGCTCGTAGCCATCTTTTAAAAAAATATGATCAGTGTTCCTGCTGGTTCCTGCCTTTAAAGACAGGAGCTCATTGGCCTTGGTACAGGCTTTCAGAAATCTCGACAATGAGAACGGTTTTAATAAATAATCCACAGCACTTACCTCAAATCCTTCAACAGCATGCTCGCTGTAAGCCGTTGTAAAAATAACCATGGGAGGGTTGGTGAGCGATTTGAAAAACTCAATACCGCTTATATCCGGCATTTTAATATCCAGGAATAACAGGTCAGTCTTATTTTTTTGTAAAAAACTGATGGCGTCAAAGGCATTCGTAAAAGTTGCTTTTAACTCTACAAAAGGTACCTTGGCTGCATGGCTTTTAATTACTTCCAGGGCTATTGGCTCATCATCTATGGCTATGGCGATCAAAGTTTTTTAATATTAAAGTTAAGTGTTTTAGCGGTGCCTGCTCTATCAGATCAATGGCTTTTAACTAAAACCCAGCGACCATCTTTTTTTTCAAAAGACCGTGTAAGTGTTGTATTACCCCGGGCATCATAATAAATGCTGTCCAGCCCCTCAAATGAGGCTTCTTCATTTTTTGATTCTACCAGAATAGAGACAGGAAGCTTATCCGTTTTGCGCAGTTTCTTGGTAACACGCACACTAGATTCAACTCCGTTATTATTTACCTTTTTTGTTTCAATTTGTGTTACATAGTCGCTGCCTCCCGAACAGGCCAGAAGCGCCAGCAATAATGTAACAGGTAGATACTTTTTCATATTTTGATGGTTTAAAGAATTATTTAATCTGCATTGCTATATAAAATAGCTCTTATTTCTTCCGACGGGATCACCGCGTTGTTGAGGTTTTGAAGAATAATGATCGTTTTGTCTGTTTCAATATCTCTTTCCATAAAAGTGGCGTAACCTGGCCATCCCCCGGTATGTCTTGCTATTTTACCAACTCCGTTTACCTCCATTACCCGCCATCCAAAACCGTGTTTGGCAATAGTTCCATCGTTCAGCATCCCGTTTTTAAATACCAGATTAATGCTTTCCCTGGACAGGATTTGAGTGGTGTAAAGAGCGCGGTCAAATGATAACAGATCATTTACGGTCGAATTAACGGTGCCATCTCCAACAACGCCATCCAGCCAGTACACCATTTTTGTTTTTTCGTAATTATCGGGAACCACAAACTCATTCCGATCCCTTAGAAAAAGATAACCCAACGCATAGTTTTTAATTATTACCGGCTTCAATCTCCTGTTGTAAACCAATGATCTGCTCATACCCAACGGCCTGAAAATATATTTTTCCAAAAAATTGGCATAAGATATCCCGGAAGCCTTTTCTATAATTGATGCAAGAAGTACATATCCTGTATTGCTGTAATCGTGCCTGCTATTCGCGTCAAACAAAGGCTGAGCGTTGCTTTTAACAAGAGCGTCAATAACATCTTTGTTCGTTGCAATTCTCGTTTTATCCCAGGTTGTATCCATTAAGCGCATATAATCCGGAACTCCACCTGTATGATGTACCAGGTTTAATACAGATACATTATTAAAATTTTTGAGTGCAGGAAAGTATTGGGTAACCTTATCCTGATAACCAAGCTTGTGCTGATCGGCGAGAATGGCAATAGCCAATGCTGTAAAAGGTTTTGAGCAGGACGCCAGCTCAAAAACGGAGTTACTATTCAGCAATTCTTTCGTATCCCGGTTGGCAAAACCAAAGCTTTTGGAGTAAATCACTTTTCCTTTTTCTGCCACGAGGAAATTACCATTGATCTTTCCTTCTGCATATAGGCCTGCCAGTAAACTGTCTATTTGCCGTACCTGCCGGCTTTGTCCTTTAGCCATATAGATCATCAGCATCATCAGGGCAATTGTACCTGCTGTTTTTATCATTGTTTATAGTTCTATGGTAAGGTGTATGAAGAATTCTTTTGCGCTTTCTCTAATAATTAAATCGTGTTTTTTCGGATAAAGCAATGCCAGTCTTTGTTTTACATTCTGCAGGCCAATACCGCTTTTCATTCTTTCCGGATCATACTCGCTTTTTGTGTGCACGCTATTGTTTACATCAAAGTACAGCACACGATCTTTGGTATGTAATGAGATATTAATAAACGAAGATTGCTGTAAGCTAATGCCATGTTTAAAGGCGTTTTCAACAAAAGGGATCAACAGCATGGGAGAAATGTCAAGGCGATTGAGTTGTTCTTCAATATTGGTTTGAATAATAATGTTGGAGCTGGTAGCTGTACGAAGTTTTTGCAGATCAATATAGTTATTCAGGTAGTCTACTTCGCGGGCCAGAGATATTTTTTCCTGCATGTTTTCGTGCAACATAAAGCGCATCATATCACCCAGCTTTTGAATTCCTTCGCCTGTGCGCTCGGCATTTTCCTGCAAGGCGGTACCATATAGCGTATTTAATGCGTTAAATAAAAAGTGAGGATTGATCTGTGAGCGCAAGAAACTCAGGTTGGCCTGCGATGAACCCAGCGCTGTTTGCAGAACTTCTTTTTCAACCTGGTTTCTGGCAATATACCAGCTTAAAGGAATGACAAAGAAAAATCCCAGGACCAGGAACACTGCAAAGTAAGCGCCATATTCACCATGACCGGCAATGCCATAAGCGATTCCGGCAGCCAGCAGGTTTAACAGGAAGACAATAGGAATAATGCGTAACCAGTAAGACCGGCTTTTGTATTTTCTTTCACCTGCCAGGGGAATTAAAAAGCGGAAATGTAAAAATACAAGCAACGCTGCATAAGGAACGCCCACCATCCAGAAAGCGGCCACTTCATGAGCATGATTAGACATGAGGATCGCAAAAATTGAGATCCAGCAAGCCAGGGCTAAAAACACAAACAAAAATCCTTTTTTCCCCTGGGCGCTTAATTTCCGGCCCTTTAAAACGGTAAACAGGGTTTCTTTTAGGGCATAGTAGGCAATAAACAGGATATAAATAATAGCAACGGTTGTAAAGCTGTCGGTAAATACATCATTGTAAACCTCGTCTCTTGTTTCAAATTGTGCAAATTTCCACCCATCTATATAAGTATTAGTGATGGCTATCAGCGTGGCAACAATTAAGAACGAGCCAAAAACAGAGCCTGTTTTGGTCCACTCGTCCTTTATTTCGCTGGCGTACCTTGTTAAAAAAACAAATGCAGAATAGTAAATAACAATCTGCGCCAGGTAGGGAATAAAAAGATGCTTATAAAAATTGAAACGGATATTATATTCGTGGAATTTCCAATAGCTGTGACTGCCATCATTGGCATCTTTGCTCATCACCAATAAGGCAAAAACGAATATTGCGGCCAAAATGCTTACCAGCCAGAATTCGATTTTGTTATATATTTCTTTTGCTTTCATTTTTATTGATTTGTTATGCAAGATTACATAGCTAGCTTCTGAATTGGAGGGCAGATGTGATGAAACAGCATAAAAATGTGATGAATTATTGCTGCCGGATAGTTGGGGGCTATTGAAAAAAGAACTTTTTCAGAGAAAAATTTAATGTACGTTTGTCGCCTCAATTTTCATTTCATGCTTAACAGAACTATAGCGCCGGCTATTGTTGACGCGGTAAATTTTAATCTACAGTTACAACCCTATCAAAAATATGTTTTACGAAACGGTGTGGAGGTATATGCCATAGATGCGGGCTCGGAGGAGGTAGTACAAATAGAGTGGGTGTTTAATGCCGGCAACTGGTTTGAAGAGAAAAACCTGGAAGCGGGGGTTACCAATTTTTTGTTGAAGAATGGCACTACTTCTAAAACCGCATTCGAAATCAATGATCACTTTGAATACTATGGCGCCTACTTAAACCGCAACAGCGGATCGGAGTACGCGTCTGTAACCCTTCACTGCCTGTCAAAACATATTGAAAAATTATTGCCGGTAGTGAGAGAGATTTTCTCAGAGTCTACCCTCTTGCAGAGTGAAATGGATATTGCGATCCAGAACATGAAGCAAAAGCTGGACGTAAACCTGAAGAAAAGCAGCTTTGTTGCCGGGCGATTGATAGATACCTATCTTTTTGGAGAAACGCACCCCTACGGTCAATTCAGCAGACATGAAGATTTTGATGCACTGACAAGGGAAGGGCTACTCAGCTTTTACCAACAATATTATAAAAAAGGACAGTTTAAGATGTTCGTAGCGGGTAAACTGCCTGCCCACATCGAAACACTGCTGGATCACTATTTTGGCGACTTTGATAACCTGGCCCCCGCCAACAAACAGCATATCATTACCCCCGATCTCCAAAAAAAGCACCGGGTAATCAATGATGAGAAAAGTGCGCAGGGTTCTATCCGGCTCGCGAGGCCTTTTGAAAACCGCCATCACCCCGACTTTTTGAAAGCGCAGGTATTGAACGTGGTATTGGGCGGGTTCTTTGGTAGTCGCCTCATGGCCAATATCCGTGAAGAGAAAGGTTATACCTATGGTATACATAGTTACCTGATGGGTAATAAACGGGAGAATGGATGGATGATCACTACCGAAGCAGGACGTGATGTAAGCGAAGCCACTATTAGCGAAGTGTATAAAGAAATGGAATTGCTTCGGGATGAAGCGGTGGATGAAGAGGAGTTAATGCTGGTGAAAAACTTTATGATGGGATCTATATTGGGCGACCTGGATGGGCCCTTCCAGATGATTGCCCGCTGGAAAAACATTATTCTTAATGAACTTGATAACGAATTTTTCAATCGCTATATTTCCAATATAAAAAATATTACGGCTGCCGAATTGCAGGAAACGGCCAATAAGTATTTATTACCTGAAGATTTTTATGAACTGGTAGTGGTTTAGATGATGACCCTTAATATTGAAAGTATAAGCTATGTTAAGACCCATAAAAAGTGAGCAGCAATATGAAGATGCCCTTGAGAGGGTTTATATGCTGATGCAAACAGAAGTAACAGCAGGCTCAAAAGAGTCTGATGAATTAGAAGTGCTTTCGATACTCATTAAAGAATACGAGCATGAAAACCATGCTGTGCCAGCCTAATCCACTGGATGCTATTAAGTTTAGAATGGAGCAGTTGAATATGTCTGAAAGGGAACTATCTGATATATTGGGTTACAGATCCAGGAAGTCGGAAGTTCTTTCAGGGAAAAGAAAGCTGAACCTCACTATGATCCGTAAGATCAGGGAAAAACTAAAAATACCTGCAGAGGTATTAATTCAGGCCTATTAAAAATGCGTTCTAATTAATCAGGAAGCCTAATCCGATCTTATTGATTACTTTCCCTGCAAACCGGGTAATTTTCGGAATGGTTTTCCCTGCATTGATACGCCTGGCATACATTAGCTTGTAATTATCGTTATAGTTCAGGTAGCGGGAGTCGCCCTCCAGTCCTTTAAAGAATAACCGGTTAGAGACATAAGAAAAAGCAATGCCCCAGTTTTCGCTGTTATAGCCAATGGCTCCCTTTGCCTTTAGGTTTGGGTTGAATTTCCAGGACGAATGCTGCATATGGTTATCATCCTGCTCTTTAATATAACTTACATCTGCATTAAACGAAGCGATAGCCGTAGCGAAAAAATGCTTTTTAACCACCAGCGTATAACCGTATCCGATTCCCGGGCCGAACGTAATAAAATCCAGCTTTGAAACATTGGAGTGGGGAAATTCATTCTTTAACTGTGAAGGAATAAAAGCGCTATCTCCCTTTGCCGAACCATAAAAGAACTCACCGCCATACAATAAAGAACCAGCGGATCGCCTTTGCCAGGCATCCAGTAAAAAGGCGGCCTGTGCACTGAACTTTCTGCTGTTTTGAATCAGGTTCACGGTAGTTCCGTAAAGCCGGGTTTCAATATCGGGCCGGGTATAGTTGGGCAAACCTATTGGTGCGATATTGTATCCGCTGTTTACGTAAAGGCCTTTATAATTTTGAAAATAAATATCAGCCAGCACTTTCCGGCCGGTAATACTCAGTTGCAGGTTGGTTTGTTTTGTTTTACCTCTGTCTGGTTTATAGGAAGGATCCAGGCGGCCTACTCCAAATGTAGCCGCTAATCCCACAAAGTCGTGAGAGCCCGATATACCCAGGCGGCCGGGACTGTTGGATAAATATTTTAAAGAGTTTTCAGCACTGGAAGCATCTGTTTTAAAAACTGTATTCTTTTTGGCAGCAATAGCGCCTAATGTTAATTTATGGCGATAGGAAACATAATAGCTGGTGTCATACCGTTCAGATCTGTACTGGGCATGTAGGCTTAGAGCTGCTGCAATAAAAAAACTAAACAGTATGGCTTTTCGCATATGAAGGTATTACAAAATACGATAATTAAACAAGCTACATGCCAAATATTTTATACCTCTGGCTTTTAACTATTTGCATAAATGGTTTCCGGTAACTGTATTTAACAATGGGCAGCTTATATCATTAAGCACTGCACACTTCGTACACCAAAAAAGCCTACGTTTGTAATATGCTTTTCGACAGGAAAAATCTTTCTAATGCACAGCTCATCCAGATGTATCGTAGCCTGGTATATCCAAGGCTTATCGAGGAAAAAATGCTGGTATTGCTGAGGCAGGGAAAAGTAAGCAAATGGTTTAGCGGCATTGGCCAGGAAGCGATAGCAGTAGGAGCCACACTGGCGCTTCAGCAGGATGAGTGGATCATGCCCCTGCATAGAAACCTGGGTGTTTTTACCACCAGGCAGATGCCCCTGCACCAACTATTTAACCAGTGGCAGGGCAACCAGAATGGCTACAGCAAAGGCCGCGAAAGAAGCTTTCATTTTGGAAGCAAAGCCCATCATATTTGCGGCATGATCTCTCATTTAGGCCCGCAGCTGGCTATTGCCGATGGCATTGCTCTGGCTAATAAGCTAGGCCAAAAAGGGAAAGTATCACTGGCTTTTACAGGAGAAGGCGGTACCAGCGAGGGAGATTTTCATGAAGCCCTAAACCTGGCTGCTGTTTGGGATTTACCGGTGATTTTTTTAATTGAAAATAATGGGTATGCGCTTAGCACACCCACCAATGAGCAATACCGTTGCATTAATCTGGCAGATAAAGCCAAAGGCTATGGTATAGAAGGCATCACTATTGACGGCAATAATATTTTAGCCGTTTATGATACCATTAAAGGTGTAAGGGATTATTGCATCAAAAATCAAAAGCCTTACTTAATTGAATGCGCTACTTTCCGCATGCGAGGACATGAGGAAGCCAGCGGTACTAAGTATGTACCCCAGGAATTATTTGAACTTTGGGGAAAGAAGGATCCTGTTATCAACTTCGAGCAATACCTTATGCAGCAGGAAGTGCTGACAGAGGCCGAGGTCCTCGATATCAGGGATGGCTTTAAAGCCACAATTGAAGAAGAGCTGAAGCTGGCCGATGCGAAGGCGCTTCCTCTTGTTGTTGATACAGCTGTTGAAGTGAGCGATGTATATGCTACTCATGAGCAGGGAGAAGAACTGCTTAATACAGATGATAGTACTGTTTCGGAGAAACGTTTTATAGAAGCTATTAAAGAGGGTCTTCAACAATCGCTGAGTCAACACAATAACCTGTTGATTATGGGACAGGATATTGCGGAATATGGCGGCGCCTTTAAAGTGACCGAAGGCTTATTGGAGGAATTTGGGAAAGACAGGATCCGCAATACTCCTATTTGTGAAAGCGTGGTGGTAGGAGCGGCATTAGGACTGAGTTTGGAAGGCTATAAATCGGTAGTAGAAATGCAGTTTGCCGATTTTGCTACCATGGCTTTTAACCAGATCGTTAATAACCTGGCGAAATTATATTACCGCTGGGGACAACCGGCCAATGTGGTCATACGCATGCCAACCGGTGGTGGTGTAGGCGCGGGACCTTTTCACAGCCAGAGCAATGAGGCCTGGTTTACGCATGTGCCTGGTTTGAAAGTAGTGTATCCCTCCACCCCTGCTGATGCCAAAGGCCTGTTGATCGCTGCTATCAATGATCCCAACCCGGTATTATTTTTTGAGCATAAAGCTTTATACCGGAGTCTCTCCGCTCCTGTGCCCGATAAAAGTTTTGAAGTGCCCATTGGTAAAGCCAGGTGGGTACAGCAAGGAGACGATATCGCTATTATTACTTATGGAATGGGTGTTATGTGGGCCGAGGAATATGCAGCATCGCATCCCGAGGTATCCATCGCAATCCTGGACCTGAGAACCCTTTTGCCGCTGGATTATGATGCAATCAAAGAAGCCGCAGAAAGCACCGGCAAAGTGCTGGTATTGCATGAAGACACGTTGACGGGTGGCATTGGTGCAGAAATAGCGGCCTGGATTGGTGAGCATTGCTTTAACTGGCTGGATGCCCCGGTAATGAGGTGTGCTTCTCTGGATACACCGGTACCTTTTAATAAAGAACTGGAAGCGAACTTTATGGCTCATGCCAGGTTGGAAACATGTATTCGTAATTTACTGAATTTTTAAATACGGTATTTGCCGGCTCAACTATAAACCATTAGCTAAACAATGTCTTTCGAATTATTATTACAGAGCATTTCAAAAAGGGTAACACTGAATGAAGAAGAGCAAAAAGTATTCACTTCCTTCTTCAGGCCCCGGAAACTGAAGAAAAAAACCTTTTTATACCAGGAAGGAGATATACAGCAACATATTGCGTTTATTAATTCCGGTTGTTTACGAAGCTATTCTATTGATAAAAACGGAACGGAACATATCCTGCAGTTTGCCCCTGCCGGTTGGTGGATTGCAGACATGCAAAGCCTGTTAAACAATGCACCGTCGAACCTGAGTATTGACGCTATAGAAGACAGCGAAGTGTTTTTGATAAAGCAATCGGATATAGAAGATATGTACCAGGCCCTGCCACAACTGGAACGCTATTTCAGGATACTGGCCGAACGGTCCCTGGCCACCTCCCAGCAAAGATTGATAGATGCTTTAAGTCTCACCGCTGTAGAGCGCTACAATAATTTCTGCCAAAGATACCCGTCTCTTATACAAAGCATTCCCCAGAAATATGTAGCTTCTTATATTGGTATCACGCCGGAGTTTATGAGTAAGATGCTGAGCCAGCCGATGAAGAAGGGCTAGAAAATAGCTAGTAGGGGAATAGTGAGTAGCTAGTTGGGTTAGCATCGAAGGAATATGTAAAACTCAATTTTTAATATAGCCGCTGCGTGCTCTGCGTGAAACAAACTAGTAGGGATAAGTGGGTGAAGGAGCATATTCGATGCCGGATAATGGCCCTGGTTTATCAATTATAGGACACTGCTCGTACATCGTACATCTTATATCGTACAATATGCATTAGTCTCTGTGCCTCCGTTCCTCTGTGCGCTCTGCGTGAACCATATATACTGGTGGGGAATGGCGGGTAGCTAGCAGGGTTAGCATCGAAGAAATATGTAACATACAACGTTACAATAACCTCTGCGCCTCTGTTCCTCTGCGCGTTCTGCGTGAACCATGTAAGCTAGTGGGAGATAGCTAGTAGGAATTAGGAAGGGTCATAGGGAAATATGGTAATGGTGCAAAAAATAGTTGGTGTTACATTGCGTTAAAAAGCTTTTATTAGCGATGTAAATCAGAAGAGGACTTAAGCTCTGCTGGAGAGCAACTTAACAGC
>JBCNOR010000380.1:0-5392 GCA_039593785.1 Niabella sp.
GAAATATCTCTCCCAATGAAACATTAGGCACTAACCTTAAATAATAAATAAATAAACCCAGGGGTAGGAGCATAAGTAAAATGCTCCACTTTGATTTGATGATTTTGCCAAATGGAATAATGAAAATAGAGGTAAGTAAGCCAGCCAATACCGTTAAAAGCATGTATAACAGGTTTGTTTTCCGATTGCGCTAAAAGTAAGGAAAACAGGTCGTTTTTCCTGAAAAAATACCCATAATGTGGAGGTATGATATCCACTGTTATATCTTTCTTCGTGCTAAAATGTGTTTATCAAAACAATTATGATGATATCCTGTTACTTGCTACCATTTCATTTTGATATAAAATATGCTTCCAGTTTTGATATCGCCTCCTGAACGCCGTCTTCTTTTTCCATGAGGGTTCCTGTATAACGGGCGGCTGTTCTTACTTTCTCGGTATCAGCTTTTTTAATAGCGGCTAATATTGTTTGACCGGTAAGCTTTTTGAAAGGTAGATGTATGCCCATTCCCTTTGCTTCTATAAACTTTCCCCAAAGGGGCTGATCACCAAAAACAGAAACTACAACTACCGGTAGTTTTGCCAGCAACGCTGCCCCGATTGTACCAATTCCACCATGAACGACGGCCAACCGGCATTGAGGAAATAACCAACTATGGCTGGCAGATTTAATTTTAAGTAAGCGGTTGTTTTCCGGCAGCTTTATATTAGGGCTCCAGCCTTCACAAAAAATATAACGTTCATCGGTATTGTTAAGTAAACAGGTCAATACATTGAAAAAAGTTTGAGGATCCGGCACGGGGATACTTCCGAACCCGATATAAACAGGTGGCTTACCCTGCTGCAACCAACTGCCAATTTCGGCGATCTTATCCGCATCTTTCTCCTGGGAAACTGTTGGCGCTTTGGCGGTAAGAAACCCTGTTATGTCAGCCTGCCGCGGCCAGTCAGCCGGTCGCCTGATAAGAAATCTGCTAAAGGCATACAAATGCAGGATTTCCTGTTCGTCAATCATCTGTATTAAAGATTTTTGAAGCGGCGGTAAGTTTAAATAAGCCCGGTGTGTATTGATATCCCTTTTATTTTCATTCCAGAAAAACCAGCGAATAAGCCGGTAAGTAAACCTGTTATATATCCTGTTGTTAAAGAGATCAAGCCCGGGAAAAGGAAATTCGGCAGTAGGTACTGTTGGAACAGATAGCTGGATGATGGCCCAGGGCTTCTTTAAGCTTTCAGCTACAGAAAACACCCACATTATTGTTAAAGGAGTGGCAATAAGCACATCAAATGCCTTGCAGTGTTCGATCATCTTTTTAATAATCCCTCCCTGCATTTGCCTGGTTAACTTCCGAAGCTCCTTTAAATATGCCATTGTATTCGCCGACTTCAAAATGCCCGTCATTTGAGGCGTTTGAAGCATTGCTTCAATATTTCCGGGAAGAGAATAAAAATCTATGCTATGAGCTGTTACCAGTTCCGAAAAATTCTCGTTTCCTAATATACCAGCGAAATGTCCCCTGTTTTTCAATCCCAGGGCCAGCGCAATATAAGGCTGTACATCTCCCCTTGAGCCGAAAGTAATGATACCGTAGTGCATTCATTTGATTTTATAAGTTGGGTGCCAGACAGCATGGTCAAGCAAAAGTTATGCGGCAAGCACTTTACAAAGATATAAAATACGGTTATAAATAACCGTGTGGTGCGTACTAAAATTTACGGGCAAAACAATTTTTGACAAAAGTCAAAAGTAATGCCTGCGATCTTTTTCACCTTTGCATTGTCAACAAACAAATAATAAAATGAAAAAAGCATTCCTATTATTAACATCCGCTTTATGCATACAAGTGGCTTTGCAGGCTCAAAGTGCTCCAACACTCAGAGAGCTGGTAGACAGCGCGCTGCAACAGGACGCTACCCTGGTGCAGCAAAAGTTACAGAACAGGCTAACTCATTTAGATCAGGAAAAGCTGAATGATATATTTCTGCCAAAAGTTGCTGTTAGCGGTAAATCAGGATACCTGTATGCTTCAGCAAAATTGCAGTCTCCCGAGATTGTTATTCCTGCTGTTGCAAATATTTTTCCCGGCATGACGCTGTCAGAAGGAGCACTGGACAATAATCTTAATATTTCAGGGATTTCTGTACAGGCAGGTGCTGAAGCCAGCATGTTGTTGTATTCTGGCGGAAAAGTAAAACATCTGAAAGAAGCCAATAAAGAAAAAGACCACTCGGAAAATATATTGATGGAAAAAAGCCGGGAAGATGTGATAGCTTCCATCAGTAAAATTTACGACCAGTTTGCATTGTTGAATGAATCGGCTAATGTATTGCAAAAGGGTAAGGAGCGGCTGGAGGTGATGAAGAAGACTGCCGATAAGGCCCTGGGCTATGGTTTGATCACACCTTATGATCACAAAAAAATAGAACTGGCCCAGGCTACACTCGATTCAAAAATTATTGAGTATGAAAGTAAGAAAGAGGTGCTAACGGCACAATTGGCCATCCTTAGCGGCATTGAGGAAGAGAGGATCATGCGCATTCAACCCCAGTTAAAGCCCATTCAGTTTTTAACAGGGCAGCATACCATCTCCAACAGGTCTGAATTAAGAGCGCTGAATCATGCTATTAAAGCAGTAGATTATAAGATAAAAGCCGAACAAACCTGGTGGATACCCAAGGTAATGGCCAAGGCTTCTGCTTCTTATATCGGGCTTTACAATAATCATATAACTACTTCCAAAGACATCATTCCCGGCGCTGTACAAAGTTTGAACTGGAGACCCGATAATTTACAGGTACTACCCCTGGTGCAGGCAGGGGTAGGTTTTAAATGGGACCTGTTTGACGGAAAGGAAGGGAAAAATGCTATTGCCCGTGCGCGGGTAGAGAAGCAGGTGCTGGAAAGCAAAGCAAAAGACGCTCAGGATAAACTGCAATTAAACCAGGCCAATAGCCAGAGTAACTATAAAGTGGCCAATGCACAGATCGCTTTAAAGGAGAAAGCCCGGGAAATTGCAGCAACTGCGTTAAGCAATATAGAAAAAGAATTCAGGTACGGTACTAAGAAATCGGCCGATTATATTGAGGCGGAAAACGACCTGGAAAATGCAGAACTGGAGTACCAGACGGCCATCTTCAACCAGCGCCGGGCCGCAATAGAATTAATGAGATCAACACAGGAATTAGACTTCAACAAACTTTAATATCAAAGCCATGAAATATTTAAACATCGCAATAATTGCCGTTTTCATCATAAGCACCGCAACAGGTTGTAAACATCGAAAAGAAGAGCGCGCAGTAGAAGGGAAGGTTAAGAAAGAGGTGATATCATTTTCACCAAAAATAAGCGGACGTATAGCTGAAATATATGTTCAGGAGGGACAAACAATCCATACCGGGGACACACTGGCCAGGCTTGATATACCCGAAGTGGAAGCCAAAATTGCCCAGGCCAGTGGAGCAGCCCTGGCTGCACGGGCACAGGAGCAAATGGCCCGTAACGGTGCTACCTCCGACCAGCTAAAGCAATTAAAGGCAAAGCAACAGGGGCTGAAAGACCAGTTTGAGTATGCGCAGAAATCTTTCAGCAGGGCTGAAAATATGTACCGTGATAGTTTAATGTCGCCCCAGAATTATGATGAAGTATATGCAAAATACCTGGGCGCCAAGGCACAGCTGGATGCTGTTAATGCCGAGTTACATGATGTAATGCGTGGTACGCGCTACGAGAAGATCGAGATGGCTGCCGGCCAGTCGGGCCAGGCGGCGGGTGCATTACAGGAGGCCAACACTGCTTATAAAGAGCGCTATATTATTGCAACCAATGATATGGAAATAGAAACCATATCGTTGAACAAGGGAGAACTGGCAGTAGCAGGGTATGCATTATTTACGGGGTATATACCCAATACCACTTATTTCAGATTTACCATTCCAGAAAGCAGGATGTCGAAATATCAAAAAGGCATGGAAGTAAGTATGGCTATACCCTACAACAAAAAGAAAATTACCGGCAAAGTGGTGTCGATAAAGCAATTGGCCAGGTACGCCGATATTACTACAGCCTTCCCCGACTATGATCCCGAAGATGCGGTGTATGAAATTAAAATCGTTCCGGTAAGCGCCTCCGATGCCGCAGATGTATTGGTTAATGCCAGTGTGCAACTTTATTAGCAGTTAAATTTAAAATAATGAAAAATTTCAACAAACTGGTGAAGAGAGAATTTAAGCTGTTTTTGAGTAATACTACGTTGTTATCCGTTTTTATTCTGGCTCCGCTTATTTACGCCCTTTTTATCGGGTTTACCTACAGGCAGGGAAAGGTTGTTGATATTCCCGTGATCGTGGTTGATTATGATCGCACGCCGGCCTCAACACAGCTAACGGAGATGCTGAACGATAATACAACTATTAAAGTGCTCCAATACTCAGTAAAATCAGCTAATATTAAAGACCAAATCATACGGAAAAATGCAGCGGCTTTGGTAGTAATACCCGAACGATTTGAAGCAATGATGTTGCAGGGAAAATATCCTGAAGTGAATACCTATGTCAATACCTCCAACCTGCTTACTGCAAACTTTGCATCAAAATCTATACAAACGGTGCTGGGCACTTATTCGGCCGGGGCCGAAATGAAGGCTTTACAAAAAAGAGGGATGTCTGCTGAAGCGGCCCGCACCAGGTATGAGCCGTTTAAGGCCAATTATATTACCCTGTTTAATACCACAGGAAACTATCTTGTTTTTATGTGGCCGGCTATTATGGCGGTAGTGTTGCAGCAGGTAATTATGCTGGCCATGGCTGTCAGCTTTGCGGAAGACTTTAAACGTAAAGATTTTTTAGAAATATTCGGCAAAGAAAATAAGCTGAAGCTGATGTTGATAAAAATCATCCCGGTATTCCTGTTTTCCAATTTAAACGTATTAATGTTTTACTTTTTCGGACTCGGGTTCAGGGTGCCTGGGCCTGTTAATTGGGGGGCGTTCTTAATGAATTCGGAGCTTTTTATTCTTGCATCAATATTCCTGGCCGTTTTTATGAGTATACTCATTCCCAACGCGTTAAAAGCTACGCAGGTATTAATGGTAATTGCTTCTCCTGCCTTCATAATGAGCGGTTTTACATGGCCGGCTATAGCAATGCCTTCTTTTATTAATGCTTTTACATCAATAGTTCCATTAACACCCTATCTGAATGTTTTAAAGATATCGCTGATAGAGCGGGGTGGCGGGTC
Organism: Niabella sp.; assembly: GCA_039593785.1. GTDB lineage: Bacteria > Bacteroidota > Bacteroidia > Chitinophagales > Chitinophagaceae > Niabella. The sequence goes on from JBCNOR010000380.1 coordinate 5,236, forward strand.
TCTCACAAAACCATTCACCATTCATTTGCTGGTGCTGATTGTTGTTTTTTTCATGCTAAGCTGGCTATTGCTGATTATTAAAAAGAAGAAGATAGCAGTACAGCGGGTGCCAGAGCTTGCAGCGGATTAAAGTTTTTTTCTCTTTTATTATTTGTTG
>JBCNOR010000381.1:0-5366 GCA_039593785.1 Niabella sp.
ACCCGCAGCTTTACCGCTGAATACCCCAATGCTGAGCGATGAAAATAAGACACCCTGTTTTTGTTAAGACCGGCAACGTCGTACACCCTGAAATGCGGGTCTTTATCTTTAAATATCTCCTGGTCTATTGCCGTAGGTGCTTCAATTTGGTTAGTTATATCTTCTTTGGCAATATATAGTTCATCGCTAAAGTATTGCTTATCTACAACCCAAAGGTCTACGATACTGATGGCAGCTAAAACAGCTACTGTTATCGCCGGCCTGATCATGTTTTTCAACACGGCATATACCGCACCCAGCACTAGCGCCATAAATAGTACCGCCCTCATTACCTGTGCACCAAACAGGCTTTGCCTGTCGGCCTTCATACCAGCAATAATAGCCCTGTTCAATGTATCACCGCCGTTAGGATCTATTTGCATCTGCAGCACCTGTTCATCAAACCCAGACGAATAACTTTGGCCGATATACAACAATGCCAACACCGCAGTAATGCCCCCTAGCGTGTACAATATTTTTTTGAAGTTGGCTTTTAAGAAATCTCCGGCGTTCTTTTCAAAAAACAAGCAATAAACCGTAATCACAGCCATTAAAGGCAAAGTAAGCTGGCAAATAACCAGGGCCATCGACGGTGCCCTAAATTTATTATACAAAGGCAAATTGTTCAGCAGGAAACTATTAAACCCGAAAAAATAACTTCCCCAGCTCATTAAAACGGCTACCACCGAAACAATCAACAACGGCCATTTCAGGGGATTTTTTACAACTACAAATCCAATTACTGCCAATATAAAAATAATTGCGCCGATATAGGCCGGACCACCTGTATAATCGCCTGGTTTAATCATACCACCCCAATAAGCAGGAAATTGACTTGCAAACTGGGCGGCCTGCATTTCAGGAACGCCTGCAGCAGCCAGCTTTTCAATAACTTTTGAGTCTTCTTTCAGCATCGTACTGCTACTACCCCCAACGGCCTTGGGCATCAGCATGATCAACGGCTCCACTTTACTCATACTATAACTCATCGCATAGTCCGCATCCAGTCCGGTAGTATTGGCAGCTTTTACTTCGCTACCTTTTATTTCAACGCTCTTACCGCCGCGCATAGTATACTTCGTATATTCATTGGTCGTTAAAAACGCCAGGGAATAACAACCTAAACCTACTAATGCAGCTACCGCGCTTAATCCAAACGATATAGCCAGATGCTTAAACGCTTTATTCTTAACCCATACTACAACATAACCAATCGTAACAGCTCCTGCAATCATAAAAAAGTAATAAGCTATCTGCGGGTGATTCGACATCAACACTAATGTAGCCCCCAGGGTAGCTACAGCAAGTCCTATCCAATAACGTTTAGTATAAATAAGTAACAGACCTGCCAGCAAAAAAGGCATATAAGCAATGGTCAGCATTTTTGTTTCGTGGCCGGCACTTACGATAAGCGGATTGTAAGTAGAATAAGCATATGCCAATCCGCCCAAAACACCTATTACCGGGTTAAGCCGCAACACCACACATAAAATATAAAAGCACACACAGGCAATAAAGAAAAAATTCATAGGCTTAGGCAGGCCCAGACCAAACACTTTATTCAGATCAACAGGCAAAGCGCTCTTGCCTTCCATGGCGATCTGGTAATTGGGCATACCGCTAAAAACGCTGGTGCTCCATAAAGGCATGGTGCCTGTTTTTTCCTTCACATCAAAAGCATTCTTTGCCGATCCCCGCCAGCCATCAATACCCGTGTCATGCTGGTTCAAGGTCTTGCCATCCAACACAGGTTTACAAAACAATACTGTTACTACTAAAAAAACCAGGATTGCCAATACATGTGGCAGCGCCTTCTTCAGCCAAGGAGTCATTATAAAAGTTTTTTTTATTGATCCCGGCAGGTGAATATACATAAACAGTGTTGCGTCGCACACTTCATTTACAGTGCATTACCCAACCTATATATACACCTAGCCTGCGGGATTGAGCAAATTAATACTATTTTATATGAAACACTGCCGAAATTTTTCAGGATTATATTTATTTTATAAAAGACTGAAAAATTTCCGCAGCGTTCATCCGGGCTAAAAATAATAATAAATTTGCCGGATAAATTCGCTTATGCGTTGGTTAATATTTTTGTCCCGGGTCTCCTTTTTATGCGGACTTTTCATGCTGCTGGCTTTTTTGCTTCTTTTTACCTCCTGGAGTGAGAACGAAGGATTTGCCTCGACAGTTATCATGGCCGGGTACGGATTGGCAATGCTCCTCCTTCCATTAACATGTATTTTTTATCTCATCTTAACCATTACCGGAAGAAAACCAGGGCAGTTGGTGCCCCTGTGGCTGATGATTTCTAATATAATTATGCTGCTTATTTTCTTAATTTTTACCTTCTATTTTAATGATCCGTACTATAATCAACGATAAACCCACCCGGCTTTTTATTTTACTGGGAGGCTTTTTTATTGCCAATGCCATTATTGCTGAGGTAATCGGCGTAAAACTCTTTTCCTTGGAGAAGACGATGGGTATCGACCCCTTCAATCTCAGCATCTTTGGCAATCCTTTTTCATTTAACCTTACCGCCGGCGTATTACTCTGGCCTGTTGTATTTATTATGACAGACATCATAAACGAATATTACGGTGTAAAGGGTGTCAGGTTTTTATCTTTTTTAGCTGCAGCGCTTATTGCTTACACCTTTATTATGTTCCAGGGCGCTATCGGGTTAACACCGGCTGAGTTCTGGGTGGGGAACTATAAAAACCAGCAAATTGACAATGCCAACGAGGCCTACCGGGTGATACTGGGGCAGGGCTCGTGGATTATTATTGGTTCTTTGGCAGCATTTTTAATAGGACAAATATTAGATGTACTCGTGTTTCATAGCATTAAGCGAATGACAGGCGAAAAAGCCATCTGGCTGAGGGCAACAGGATCAACCCTGGTATCACAATTGATTGATAGTTTTGTAGTGCTCTTTATAGCGTTTTATATAGGTCCCCGTGTATCGGGCAACCAGGGTGAACCCTGGAGCCTGAACCTGGTACTGGCCATTTGCGTGGGTAATTATATTTACAAGTTTATTGTGGCAATCATAATGACACCGGTGATTTATGGCGTGCATGCGCTGATTGAACGATACCTGGGTCATAACCTGGCGGCCGAAATGAAACGCCAGGCCATGACAAAGGGCAGTTAATTTACTCAAAGTCAACGATATCAATATCAGTTGAAGATAACAATGCAATCAACCGGAGTAAATGTGATTTTAATATTGACCATAATTGACGGTTATCGCAATTACCAATTTTAATGTTGATCAGTTTCGGAGGCGCTCCAAGGCGTGTAATTATTTCCGAAAAGTCAGTATCTTTTGAAATTAGGATAATCTTACCTGAAGACCTTGCATGGTGATAGATTTCTAAATCAGTACTGTAAAGTAATTCCAAAGTGTATGCAGACTTAACAGCTAGACCCAGCTCATCCTTAATCCATTTGGCAATGATAGGAGAAATATTGGCGTCTAACCATATTTGCCATTCATGCTGCATGTATTACTACTGTATTGTTCATTTTTAAAGATGCATACAGCAACGCAGCTTTAATGTCATCTTCTTCGAGCACGGGATGCTGATTAATAATATCATCAACTGATAGTCCGGATGCCAAAAGCTCCAGGATATTGCTTACTGGAAAACGCATACCTCGTATAACTGGCCTTCCCGACATAACGCCAGGCTTAATTGTTATTCGCTGTAAAAGTTCCTCTTTGTTATTCATAAGGAAGTTTAACGCAATTTAGTTCTTTTCTATGGTTTTGAGAATGCTTAAAATCATTAAAAAAATAGCTTTTCAGTACCGAATTTTAGCCCTATTTTTGCGCGATTTTTTGTTGAAATTTATTCATCAGTACAAGTCCGAAGGACTCCTTTGGAGGGTGCAATGCAACAGCGTTAATAATAACCCTGCCGTTGGAAATAAAAAAAAAATTCATGTCTGAAACACAATCCCGCGCTATTTTATTGTTAGAAGATGGAACCGTTGCCGAAGGTTTTGCTTTCGGTGCTATTGGTACTACTACCGGTGAAATTTGTTTTAATACAGGTATGACCGGTTACCAGGAAGTTTTTACCGACCCCAGTTATTATGGCCAGATCGTAATTATGAATGCGGTTCACGTAGGTAATTACGGTGTAATTCCTGAAGATGTGGAGAGCGACAGCGTAAAAGTACTGGGAGTAATTGCTAAAAACCTGAACGAAAATTATTCCCGCAAAAGGGCTGAGGGGTCTCTTGATGCTTATCTCAAAAAAAACAATATCGTTTCTATACATGGCGTAGACACAAGGGCTTTGGTTTCCCATATTCGCACTAAAGGCGCCATGAACTGTATTATTTCTTCGGAAACATTTGATATAGAAGAGCTTAAATCAAAATTAGCTCAAACACCGGACATGAGTGGACAGGAATTGGCATCAAAAGTATCTACTCAGGAAGCCTATGAGCTGGGTGATGCAGGTTCCGAAATCAAAATTGCGGTAATGGATTACGGTACCAAACGCAACATATTGAATTGCATGGTGGAGCGCGGTGCGCATGTGAAAGTTTTCCCTGCCAAAGCATCATTGGAAGAAGTGAAAAGCTTCAATCCAGATGGATATTTTATCTCTAATGGTCCCGGCGACCCGGCGGCAATGGATTACGCGATTGATACAGTAAAAGAAATCCTGAATGAAGAAAAACCTGTTTTTGGGATTTGTTTAGGGCACCAGCTTTTAGCGCTCGCTAATGGCATCAATACCTTTAAAATGCATCATGGCCACCGGGGATTAAATCACCCTGTGAAAAACCTTGTCACCGGCAGGTCGGAGATAACCACCCAAAATCACGGGTTCGGTGTTGATCCTGAATCTATTAAGAATTCAGACAAGGTAGAGGTAACGCATGTTAATCTCAACGACCAGTCGATAGAAGGCATACGTATAAAAGGCAAACCTGCATTTTCGGTACAATATCACCCCGAAAGCACACCGGGGCCGCATGATTCGAGGTATTTGTTTGATGATTTTATTTCTCTTATTAAGGAGTCGAAAAATTAACAACACTATCCAACTCATATTTAAGCCTGGTTTTTTCGAAAACCGGGCTTTTTTATGAACTAACCCCTTCCCCTAAATTTTACAATACTAAAATCATCGAAACTTACTGCAAATTTTTTCTGCTTTTTGCGGTTTTTTGCGGGAAAGTACATTACCTTTAAGGTATCCTTACGCCGCCGGGCACGTGCAGCGTGAGGATGTCGCACTGCGGGAGCAGCGTGTCGAGATCCGCGCAATAGCGTGCACCGGCCTCGATCTCGG
>JBCNOR010000382.1:0-5364 GCA_039593785.1 Niabella sp.
TTCGTAAACACTTCTTTATCCATAACTGCGCAGGGATGGCAGCCGGTAAAGTAGACATCAATAAAAATAAGCTTGTTGCTTTGCCTGGCTTTTGCCAGCACCTCATTCCAGCTTGCAAAATGTTGTAATACTTCCTGCTCCTGAGCCGCTGCCAACAGGCATGGCAGGAGCATGATGAAAAACATGAATCGTTTTTTCATTACTAATATTTTTAATCATGTACTTAAAAGAGGCGGTTAAAGAATTTAAACCGCCTTTATCAATTCATCAGTCCAACCGAATTATCAGAGATATTTTTCCAGTAACGGCTTCAGGTCAGGTGAAGAAGGTCGTGGCGCATCTACTGTAACGATCTTCCCTTCTTTGTCGAAAACCATAAAACGAGGAATACCTGTAATTTTATAATACTTGGTTATATCGCTCCACCCGCTTGCGAAAAGCTGTATTCCACCGAGGCGCTGATCTTCGATCATCTTTTTCCATTTGTCCTTGTCCTTTTCCTCATCAACCGAGATACTTACAATAGCGACGTCTTTACCCTGCATGGTTTCCTCCAGTTTCTTAAGATGTGGAATTTCCACTTTACAGGGTCCGCACCAGGTAGCCCAGGTATCAATCAAAACTACTTTCCCTTTCAAATCAGAGAAGGCAACGGTCTTACCATTTTTATCTTCAAACTTAAACTCATAGCCTTTGTCTCCCGGTTTTAAAGTAGCCAGCGCACTGTTAATCTGGAACTCGCGTTGCTTTTGATTTTCAGTCAGGATATATTCCTCAATGCCATTTTTAAACTCCAGGTATTTACCATAATCTTTTATAACAGCAGCCTGATCTAATGCAAAATCACCCTTTAATGTATCGTTGCTGATCAACGTAAATACAGCTTTGGCGCCTTCCAGGCCCCCTTTGGGCTTTTCGCCGCTTCTCATACGATCACGCATTAAAATAGTAGAAAAAGCACGCATGCCCCAGGGATAGTCATACGCTTTTTGAGCGGTAGGAAAGATCTTATTAGCTGACACTGTAGTATAATAGTCTGGCAATTCTTCTGCATCGGGATGCGCACTTCGCGGCGTATTTAAAAAGTTAACTGCAAAAAAAGCCAGGTCCAGGTTTACAATATCTTTTAAAGCGGCTTCAAATTTTTTGTTACCTGTTGCCTTTGGCGCAGCTAACCAGGCTTTAGCTTTGGGCAACAACTTGTTGAGTTCGGGGAAAAAATCAACATAGGTGCTTTGATTCCTGTTGAAGTAGATAGATTTCCATTCTACCAGCCAGGCCATTTTATACCACTGTGTTAATACCTGGTTTTCTTTCGAGTTCAATACGCCCGTTAAGCTATAAGCCGTATCATTGATAGCAATACCCAGCTTATCCCCGCTTTTTAGCCAAAACTTATAATTACCCTGCGGATTGATATTGGTCCCTGTTCCTACCATATACAAGCCTTCGTATTCCGGGAAAAACTGGAACCCGAATTTCCCCTTGCTATTCGGTTGCGCAGTGGCAATGGGTTTACTAACCCCATCCACTATTTTAAAAAGTTTTACTTCCGGATATTTTTCACGGGCAAAAGATCCTTCGATAGTAACGGGCTTTTGGGCCATCAGTGCTGAAAAGCCAATACCGAGTAATGACAAAAGAGTCGTTATTTTTTTCATTTTTTATTGTATTTAAATATAATTAGCAGGTTCTAGCGCTCTCTGTAAGTGAAGTCTTTCACCTTTCCGAAGCCGGTGTAGGATTGAAATAAAGTTAGATCGCCATTTACAGGAGGAACTGTATACAGGTATAATTCCCCGTTTTCACCAACGGGCTTAGCCGGGTCTTCTACTGCTACCATGAGCTTGTTATACCACTGGCCATACGTATCGGGTTTGGAAGCCCTCCTGGAAAATTCCTGGAACTTCATTTGGGTAATTTTTCTATTGCCAAAATCGATCATCATTTTGCCCGTTTTTAACGAGAGATCATACTCATAAACTTTACTACCGATGTTATAGAACATATATCCCAGGTCGGGGCTAAAGGTGTAAAAATCTGCCTTGTCTACATTCGGCGCCAGCACCGGGGCATAATAGCTTTGCACCCCACTCATCGCAAATCTGGCTACATGAATTTTGTTAGAAGAATCGGGATAATGAAGTACAGCATATATATTATCTGTTCCATATAAATTCTCCATGAAACGCAGATCACCTTTCACATTATTATGATCAAATAAGGTTCCGTTATTCATTCTTGTAACTACGGCTCCGCCACTGGCCAGGCGCATAAAGCGCCTGGCATCCTTATCAAACATAATAGCCACACCGGCCGGATTGGAAGCGATAAAAGGCGCCACTTTAAAGGGAGTAACCTGCCCTGCTTCTATATTTACGGGTAGTCCCATCTTTATCTGAAACACCCTGTAATAGTAATACAGGTTATCATCCTCTCCAACAAGCCAGGCCATATTGACCCCACCTTTCAGGTATTTTCCTTTGAAAGTGGCAGGCACTGACCCCGCTGACATTTCATAGTTGATATCATAGGTAAACTGCCATGCAAATGTTTCGGGATGTATTTTAGTAGTTTGGGTTTCTGTCAGCAGGTAAATTCCCCACATGGTAGGATCGTAGTTGTAGCTAACGATCTGACGAGGCTTGGCTTGTTGAGGTATAGCGGAGCCAACAGACGACAGTACATCTTTCATCAGCACAAAACTGCCGTCCCTATAGGAAAGCATGTCCAGCCTGGTCTTGTCATTAACGTCTGTCAGCAATAAATATCCTTCAAAAATGGATGTAGTCACATTCAGTTTAAACGATTTGTTCCAGGTGATACCCGTTTCCTTATCCTTTACAAATAAGTATACGGTCCAGGTTGACGGCTGCAGGGTAACCGTAGTTAAGTTCAGTGTAAATGAAGCGCCTAACTCCTTTACCCTGTCGCCTATAAGCAATGACGCGGGTCCGATAGCCGTCCATTTATAGGTATACCTGGAAGTATCCACGCTATTATCAATGGTACCGGTAATCTGCGGAACAAGTTTATAGGGCTCACCGTAGAATACCGTTGTGTCTTTGAACCCTCCGATTTCTATTTCATTAATTTCGGTATAGTTGTAGTTCCCCTTATCCTTATAACAGGACAGCAGTAAAACCAGAGAAAGTAAGAAAAGTATATGTGCTCTCATGCTTTTATTTTATCGTTATTTATATTGATATATTTACTGCACTGACGGTCCCATCACCATTCCAGACCCATCCTCCTCATATATTGGATTACCGTCTGCAGCCATTTGATTCAGGTACCGTTGCATATATTTACCATAAAAAATAACATCCGCTACGCTGATTTGTGTGTCCAGGTACGATGGTGTAGTATTCAGCAGCTCACAGATAAGGAATAGCTTTTTTCTTGTAAAAGATCCCAGGTAGGCATCTAACCACCTGGCCGGCTTTTTAAGTATGTCGGTTACATAAACAGTGTATTGGGTGTAATTCAACCTGCGGGTAGCCGATGTCATTTTATATTCCATCGCATTATTAAAATTTTCATTAGGAGGTAGCCTGAATATGATCTTATAGTTAGAGTCCTGCATATCGGCAGTCCGAAGTAGTTTCAAGTTAACGGTGTCGCGCACTTTGCCAGCCCTGATATATTGAATGGGCGCCGGTTCTACAAAATGCACGCCGGGAGTGGCTGTACTGGAATCGCGGTCTACAACCAGGTTATATGCCCTGTCCTGATCTGCCGGGGCTCCTGTTACAACTACATATAGCTTAATGCTCGAATCTTTAGTACTGCCTCCTCCTAAAGCAAAGCTGACAGCAGTGCTATCTAACAGCGGGCTGGATGTTAATGGCATATTAAATACGGCAGGTGCAAAATAGATGCTGTTTTCGCTATCATAAGTCATCAATAATTGCTTCTTACAAGACATGAAGCTTAATGCTGCCAAAACCAAAATGCCTACTATATTCTTTCTCATACAAGTTAATTATCGGGTTATAGTTTCAGATAAAGGAAGCGGTACTACGTATTTTGCTGCGTTCATAGTTATGTTTCCCGAAGCAGCGCTACCGTTAGGAATACTGGCCATACCTCTTCTTTTATAATAAAAAAAGAGCTGGCCTTCCCCAAAAAACTCTTTTTGATACTCTTTTTGAAGTTCGGTGTTCACCGTAACCGTTGATGCCAGATCAGCCAGTCCCCGGTTAAACCTTACCTGGTTCAATACACGCAATTGCTCGGTTTTATCCGGTTCACACTCCGCTATGATATAATACAATTCAGTTTTCCTTATAAGAGGCTGAAACATTCTCCGTAATATGGCTTTATCCAATACATCTGCGTACTTAAAAAAGGTCCTGTAGTTCTTTCCTGATTCAGGATACAACCAGGTGGTAGTATACCGGTAATCCCCCTCGAGGTTTTCAAATACTGCAGCCAAACGGGCCGGTTGGGATGCAAGAATGACAGCATCAGAAATGGCGCCGTTAAAAATATCATTATGCGTGAGATACATCGTTGGATTCTGTATGCCAAAAAGTACTTCGTTGGAAAAAATCCTGTCGGGGTTTACCTTCTCGGTATAAATGCTTGCAAAAGCTGTCCAGGGAAAATATACTTCCCCTGTAAGTGCTGCTTTTGCCGCCATCAGCGCCGAAGCTTTATCATTCCTGTATAAGTAGACCCTGGCCTGCAATGCTTTCACGGCAAAGTAATTCATCCTGCGGTTCCTGAAGGTTCGGTAAAAATCATTTCCATCATTCGATACTACAGGATTAACCCCGGTGGTTCTGACGGGATCGTTTGCCAAATATTCCTCGGCCTTCTTTAGATCGGCAATAATGTTATCTATAACACGATTGGCCGGAATGATATCTTCGGCAGCAGCAACAGGCCGTGTGTAATAGGGAATTGATGTTAAAACGGAGTCTGCATTAGCAGGTATCGGACCATATAACCTGAGTAAATCGAAATGCAGGAAAGCACGTAACCCATAAGCTTCACCTAATAGCTGGGCTTTTTCGGCTTCTGAAAGAATAGCCGAAGTTTTTGACAATGATTCAATAAAATTATTGGCCCCCAGGATAGCCACGTAGGCATTTTCCCAAATACTTTCAAAGGCATTCATCACATTCTGGTCTCCGTAACTATAGTTGGAAAAAACGGTCCAGGGGCTTTGGCTCGTAGAAGTATTATAACGCTGCCCTAACAACTCTGTTGTACTCCAGGTTAAATTTCGTCCATATAAGGTTGCGGAAGCCAGTTGCATATAAATACCGTTCAGTTGGCCAGCGCCTCCTGCACGTAGTTTTCGCCGAAGGCGCGCTGGCCCTGTGCAGCAAGGGCGGCCACGGCCTCGGCCGGTTG
>JBCNOR010000383.1:0-5359 GCA_039593785.1 Niabella sp.
CATCAACTTCGCCTATTATCTGGCGAAGAACGGCGTGCGCTACTCCGACGGCAGCGCCAACAACCTGACCCACAAGACGTTCTGCGTATTGAGGAGGTACACCGGTTTCAGATTTTTAGACGCTATAAAGCGAACCAATTCATTACGCTCCTCGTCAAAATAGCATCCGGGATCAATAATACAGCAATCGCCGTTTTCGGCGTACAGCACATAGGTATTTTCCTGTATCGGGTTAAAAGTAAATTTATGTACAGATAACATTTTTTGTTAAATTTTGTTTTGATACAAAAGTAATTGATGCAGCTAAGACGACTACATATTTACAATTTAAAACATTCGTAGATTTGCGCTCGATGAATTTTATCCTGAAGTTTTTAATCCTGCTTATCGGACTAACCACCTGTACCGTAACTTTTTCGCAAAAAACATTAAGAGGACTGGTGAAAGATGCGCATAGCGATGAAGCTATTGCTTTTGCATCGGTTACTTTTAAAGGCACATCCATGGGAGCCATCACCGATTCGGTCGGACGCTTTGCTTTTTCTGTTAATGACTGGCCTTCCGATACCCTGGTCATCAGTTATGTGGGTTATGAAACTTATTTCCTCACGATGGACCAGGCTAAAAACGATATGGATGTCACAATCCCCATGCAGCGGGGGACCACAGACGATGTGGTCATCGTAAAATCTAAAATTGACAAAGGGCTCTGGCTCTGGAAAAAAGTAGTAGAACACAAGCCTCAAAATAACCGTTACAAGTTTGACAATTTTTCTTACGAGCTATATAATAAACTGGAAGTAGACCTCAAGAACTTTAAAAGCCTGCAAAAGATCACGCGGTTTAAACCGCTACGTCCTATCAACGACCTGATCAATCAAAATATAGATACTTCGGAAGGCATTAAAATTTTACCTACCTACCTCACCGAAGCCATCAGTAATTATTACTACCAGAAAAAACCGACGAAGCGCAGGGAAGAAATTATCGGCGCTAATACCAATGGTATTAAGAACGAAAGCATGGTCAAATTCCTGGGTGGCATGGACCAGGTAATTAATGTATACAATAACTTTATCAACGTATTTAATAAGGAGTTTGTAAGTCCGATCAGCGACAATGGTGATTTTTATTATAAGTATACGGTAGCCGATACACAATATATTGCCGGCGAAAGGTATTACCATCTTCTGTTCAGACCCAGGCGTAAGGGTATGAATACTTTTGAAGGCGATTGCTGGGTACATTTTGGCAGCTTTGCCATCCAAAAAATGAACCTGTCTTTGGATAAAAGCGCTGATGTAAACTTCATGGAGCGCTTTAGTTACATACAGGAATATACGCGGCTCGCAGACAGTAACTGGTTTGTAAGCCGCGAAAAGCTGGTAGTGGATGTGGCTCCCGTAGGCGACAAAACACCGGGGATTATTGGCAGGAAAACAAGTACCTATCGCAATATTGTAATCAACGACAGCTCAGTGGTTGCCCGGCTAAAGCTGAATAAAGAACTGGAAGAAATCGTCACTGTTCCCGGCGCCCAGCAAAAAGACAATACCTACTGGGAAACGGCCCGGCACGAGGAGCTCAGCACTACGGAAAAGAATATTGTGAAAATGATCGACACTATCATGAATGCTCCCGTATATCAGAAGCTAACCAAGCAGCTGGAGTTTATGGGCACCGGTTATTTTGATGTAGGTAATGTAAGATTAGGATCTGCCTACAACTGGTTCTCCGGTAATGCCTGGGAAGGATTCAGGATGCGGTTTGACGTAGCCAGCAATAAGCATTTCAATAAAAAATTCATGTATCATACTTACCTGGCTTATGGCTTTTCTGATAAAAAGCTAAAAGGTATGGGTGAGCTTTTCTTCCTGCCGAAAAAAGATCCGCGCCAATACTGGGCTTTAACCTATAAGAACGATCTTGATTTTGGGCAGCGCTATTATGGTGAAATTTCGTCTGACAATATATTTTCCTTCGCGGTGCGCAAACCTGGCGTTCCCATGAAGTTTATGAACCTGGCTGAGGGTAGCTTTGAATTTTTCAACGAACTGCCTAACGGCTTTTCGGTAAAAGCTACTGCCGCCAACAAAACCTATACACCCCTGGCCAATCTTTTACCAGCCGATGCATTTGGTGAGGGCTTGAAACGCTTAACAACTACCGAGCTTTCTGTACGCCTTCGCTTTGCGTTCCTTGAAAAATTCCTGGAATCCACCTTTTACCGCGCAAGCCTGGGCAGCCCCTATCCTATTGTAGAAGCTACTTATACCAAAGGTGTATCAGGCGTTTTAAATAGCAGGTACAATTATTCAAAGATATTAGCCTCCGTTTCAGATTATATCAAAACACCGCCATTCGGTATTATCAACTACCAGCTATATGCAGGAAAAACATTTGGTACTGCTCCTTATATGTTTTTAGATGTGGCTCCGGGTAACGAAATGTATTATTACAACAAATATGCATTCAATACCATGATCCGCTACCAGTATGTTCACGACCAGTTTGCCGGCATTAACTATGAGCACAATATTGGTAACGGCATCTTCAAGTTAATTCCCAAGTCAAAATTCAGGCAGTTCTATACCGTAAAAGCCCTGTGGGGATCGCTTTCTGAAGCCAATAAGACGCTTAATTTTAAACCTGGCCATAACTTCTTATCGCTGGATGGGAAAACATACCTGGAGCTGGGAACCGGTGTGGATAATATACTACGGGTATTGCGCGTTGATTTTATCTGGCGGGTGCTGCCGGGAGAGCAGCCGGCACCTTCTATTAAAAACTTTGGCGTGTTTGGAAGCCTACGGTTTAATTTTTAAGAGATATATTTTAAAACACATAGTCACATAGCAATAACATTTGTCTATAGAACACATTAGCTGCACAATAGCCCCACCAAAAGTTCTACAAAGTGCCGGACGAACCTGCTGTTGTTTTGCCGAATTTAAGTTTCAGGAAGATCATCGTTAACGACAATACCAATATCAATACATTGGTCATAATAATAACCAAGTCTTTTTTAAGCACCCCATAAATCACCCACAATACCTGGTTGGCTGCTGCTATTAAAAACATATTCAGTGATACATCTTTGGCAGACTTTTCCCTTACGGTTTTGATTACCTGGGGTAAAAACGTAAGCGTAGTTAAGAGGCCAGCAACATAGCCGAGTACATCAACAAATTCCATATCAGTGGGTTTAGACTGCAAAAATAGATATCTACGGTGAGTTGAGCATCTGATGGATTTGTTTTATTTCCGGGGTGGCCCGGCACAAGCAAATGCTTATGACCATTTCTAAACTATTTCCTGTGAAGTCTATTTAGTGTTGATAAGATTTTGTTGTTTTTAGTATGTTTCAAAATTTGTTATCCCGATTATCGTTATTATTTTGCCGGCATGAATAAATGGATACCAGCCTTTTTATTACTGACCATTCTACTTGGTAGTTGCAGCAGAAAAATAGTGGAAACAGGCAAAGCGTCTTTTTATGCCGATAAATTCGTGGGACGCAAAACCGCAAGCGGCGCGGTATTCAAACAAAATAAACTAACTGCCGCTCATAAAACCCTGCCCTTTGGCACCAAAGTAAAAGTAAAAAACCAGGCCAATGGCAAAACAGTTAAAGTGCGTATTAATGACCGGGGACCTTTTGTACAAGGCAGGATCATTGATCTTAGTAAAAAAGCCGCTAAGCGACTGGATATGGTGAATGCCGGCGTTTCCGATGTTACTATCAAATACAAAAAAAAGAAGTAAGACCGCATGGAATAATTATTGCAGTCTACAACAAAACATTCACCATGAGCCATTACCAGGGAAAGCTACTAGGCAGCACCTCTTCTATGGATGATCCTAACTTCGACTCGTCCATTATCTTTATTGCTGAACACAATGAACGGGGCGCCTTAGGATTTGTGATCAATAAGATTTTTAACCGGGCATTAAATGAATTAGTGGAGTTCAGCAGTAGCCCTGCATTTCCCTTATACGAAGGTGGCCCGGTTGACCGGGAGCACCTTTATTTCGTTCATCGCCGTAGCGACCTGATCCCTGGAGGTGCGCCTATTATTGATGATATTTACCTGGGCGGTGATTTTCAGAAAACAATCGAACAGATCAATAATCATAATCTAACCTCAAAAGATATTAAAATATTTATTGGCTATTGCGGCTGGGATAAAGATGAATTGGAAGCCGAGATAGCGGAGGGCAGCTGGGAGGTGAAAGAACCGGAGGCAGATAGCTTATTTAGTTATTAAACAGGCTTTTCAAGCCTCCTATTGTTTACTATGCTTTTTAATCCAATCCACTATCAGGTAGCAGGCAGGGGCATATACATTACCATGATTAAATCCCTGCAGCTCGTATAATTTCACCTCTTTAACGCCTATGCCTTTCAATACCGAATACAGATGCGCATTCTCTTCATAGCGCGCCATCATTTCCAGATCCTTATCACCGGTGATTAACAATGTGGGAGGTATGTCTTTACGAATTACATTCAATGGCGCTAATGCGTCAACAATGGGGATTTCCATTGGTAGCCCGCGCTCCTTCCTGATCGTGTAATGGGTATTGGTTTGTCCACTTATGGGTAATAGTCCCCGAATACGGTTTGCATCTATTCCAAATTGAGCCAGATACTTTTTATCTAACCCAACCATTAAAGCCAGGTAACCGCCAGCCGAATGTCCCGAAACATAGATATGATCGGCACTTCCGCCCAAAGAGTCAATATGTTTAAAAGCCCAGGCCACGGCTTCCGCTGCATCATCTATATAAGCCGGGCTCTTTGCCTTTGGACTTAAACGATAATTGGCCGCAATTACAGCAATACCCTTGTTTTTTAATTCCTGCGGGATACCTTTCTCTCCGCCCTCCAGTCCACCGCCATGAAACCATATTACAGTAGCAAAGTTCTTTTTGTCTTTAGGATAATAGATATCCAGCATACAACGTGATTTCTTATAGGCATCCTTTTCCATTTTAGATACGTAGGAGATATTCTCTTTAAGAATATACTCCTGAGCCAAAACAGGAAAGGCTATACCACATAATAGCAACAGTAAAGAGAGCCTGCGTAACATAGTATTATTTCTTTTTAGTAATATGAACATTATTCCAGAACCGGGCTTAACCATCTTTCTGCGTCTTCAATACTCATGCCTTTTCTTTTGGCATAATCTTCCAACTGATCCCTGCCTATTTTACCTAAGCCAAAATAATGGCTTTTAGGATGGGCAAAATACCATCCGCATACCGAAGCGGGAGGGTCCATTGCCAGGCTTTCGGTTAAGGTAATGCCTATGTTCTCGGTTACTTTCAACAGGTCAAACAGCTTATATTTTTC
>JBCNOR010000384.1:0-5346 GCA_039593785.1 Niabella sp.
CCTATATCAAATTATTTTTGGTCAACTATATTGCTTTGGAAAACAGTGCCACTAAAACTGTTATTTTTTAAAATATGTATAAGAATAGCTGTAATTATAAGCATTGAACATACTAGATAAATGGTTACCCTGATTTTTTGTAATCTAAAAGCCCGGATTGAGCTAAATGAATTTATCATACGCATCATTAGTTTTAGTGATAAAAATTAGCAGAAATATTAAGAGATGCACCATCAGCAGGTTAAACAAACTTTAAAAAAATAGCAGCCGTTGAAGGTATATTGTATTCAAACCTTAGATGACAGAACCAGACTAAGCGTACTGGTTCACCCGCTTACACATATACATTAACTCATCAATATCTTCCACGCCTTTTACTTTAATATCAGTAACAAACACATTAACAACTACTCCCGCACTTACATGCACTTTAACCATCCCATGCGCATACTCGTCAAATGTAGCCGGATTATTTTTTAACTCAATAAAACCGTTGTTGAGAATATCAGTAAGTGTAGTCATGAGTGCACTTTTAAAATTAGCTTGAATGGTTGACAAGACTAAAAGGCAAAGGGTATGCCAAATAATAATGGTGCAACTTTAGAAAATAAACTTGTTTCAATAAAAAAAGATGAATAAAGCAACCATTTATTTATTCTTGCTGTATATACAAATGTTGAAACATTAATTAAATCACGTAAACACTTTTGAGAATAGCTCTGAGCACTGACCATAGCCTTTATGACCTCATATTGGGCTGCAAGCAAGATATGCCTGTTGCGCAGAAGCTATTATATGAACGCTTTTTTGGTTTTGGACTGTCTATATGCCTGCGCTATGCTAAAAACAATGACGAGGCTATGGAAATACTTAATGACGGGTTCGTAAGGGTTTTCAGGAGCATTTCAGGGTTTATAGAACCCGCGGGCCAGGAAGAATTATCCAGGTTATTTATGAGTTGGTTTAAAAAGATAATGATCAATACAGGTATCAACTACTTTAAGGCACTTAACAAAGCCTCTGCTATTCATGTAGCTGAAACATTGGATAATACAGAAGGTTATGGTAAGCACAACGACTCCGATCAACTGGCTTATGAAGACCTGGTAAAACTGATCCAGAAACTGAGCCCGGCTTATCGCAACACTTTTTGTCTTTACGTAATCGACGGGTACCGGCACGAGGAGATTGCAGGCATGATGGGTATTTCCGTAGGCGCTTCCAAATCCAACTTACTAAAGGCCAGAAAAAATTTACGCAAAATGCTAGAAATTGCCAATGCCGAAAAAGTATAAAAATATGACCGATGAAGAGCTGGACAGGCTTTTCAGGGAGGCTGCTGAAAATTTTAAAAACAGCAATCCCCCTGAAGGGGCATGGGAGGCTTTTTACACCAAAAATGAGCAACAGATAAAGAATAAAGAGCCGGAATCTTCGCCGGATTTGGAGAAGAAACCCACTCCTTTTTTCACGCTGGCCAAAGCTTATCAAGTTGCGGCAGCTGTATTGATTCTTTTTGCAGCCTGCGCCATCGTTTGGATGGTTGTTTCCAAACAACAAAAGCACGAGGCCGGCACCATTACACAAAGTATACCCGGTTTACCTGTTGATACCGCCGCATCTGTAGCAATAGATATTCAAAAAGATACGGCCGGCATTAGCGCCCCGCTTTCTGTAAATGACGATGCGTTATTTCCTGCTTCCCCCAGGTCACCCGTAACAACAGAACCTAAAGCAGCGGGTAGTATTTCCCCTTCATTCCAAAAAGAAAGCGATGCGCTTCTCCATGCGGGCGCCAACCCCATCGTGCCAGCTTCACCTGTCTTACCTGTACAAAAAGACAAAGCTGTTGCAAATAATATGCAGCAGGCTACTACTAAAAAACCAGACCTGACCACCGGCCAGCAGGAATACTCCGATAAAAACAACTATACAACCAACCACCTTTTTGCTACTGCTAAGGAGCCTTCAAAAAGAAGCAGCACAGGCAGGTGGCAGTTGGGCCTGGTAGGTGGTGCTAATGTAGCCATGGTAAAGGGCGATGTTTCTACTACCCCGGGGCTTACCACCGGCATCCTGGTACAACATAGGATCAATGACACCAGGATATCAGTTGAATCGGGGGTAATTTATGAAAACATGACATACGCGGTGGAAAACGAGTACTTCAACCCCGGTGGCAAACCTGTTTCATCGAAAGTGTCCAATATTTCAGGGGCCTGTACCATGATTGATGTACCGGTTAATGTACGATATGATATGGTGCATTCTAAAAAGAGAAAAGCTTTTGTAAGCACCGGTGTGTCTCCCACGGTAATGGTAAAGCAAAGCTATGTGTATGATTATACCGACGAAAATGGTACACGCCTTATAGACCGGGATGTTACCGGGCAGGGAAAGAATTTTTATGCCGTAGCCAATGTATCGGTGGGCTATGAGCAAAAATGGAATAAGACTTCGATACAGGTGGCGCCTTATCTTAAAATACCCATGGGCGAAATAGGCTACGGAAATCTTAGCCTGGGTGGTATTGGCACACAGGTATCTATTAAAAGAGACTTATAGAAAAGAAACCTTTTTAAACTAATCACAGTACAGGTTCAACAAAAAAATTGATGCTAAAGCATCAACAGGGCTTCCATTGCCCGGCATTTTTTAAACTAAAAACTATAAATGATGAAAACTACAAAAACGGTACATTTAAAAATCGCATTGTTATCCTCCTTATCCCTGGCGCTTGGTTGCTCTGCCGATAAGGAAGACGTGGTTACACCTCCTCCCAATCCCCCGGCAGCTGAAGTTAAATTTTCCACACAGGTGCTGCCTATTTTTACGGCAAGCTGTGCCGGGTGTCATGGCGCTACTAATCCGTCCGGCGGCATTTCATTAACCACCTATGCACAAATATCGGCCAATGCTACCGCAGCCTACAGCGCAATACAGGCAGATCGTATGCCTAAGGGAGGCCCCGCTTTATCAGCCACGCAAAAAGCGCTGATCAAAGCCTGGATAGATGCCGGTAAGAAAGATAATTAATCATTAATACCCTTACTATGAAACGGAAAACCATATGGGCGTTGCTGTTGCTGGTGGTAATTGCTGCGGCCGGTTTCGCTCTTTATTCTTACTACAAAAAGCCGCCCGATATCAGAAAGGCTGTAGCCCATTATGAAACAACGGCCCCGGCTTTGCTGGCCGATTTTAATAAAAATGAATCGACCGCAAATGCCAAATATCTTGACCAGGTGGTGATTGTTGAGGGAACAATTAGTAATATAGAACTTAATGGTGAAAGCCCCGCTATTTTCCTCGAAACCGGTGACCCTATGGCTGCCGTCACCTGCAGTTTTTATAATACAGAAAGCGCTGCACTGAAAAGCCTGAAAACCGGCACTACTATAAAGATCAAAGGCGTGTGCACGGGCATGTTGACAGATGTGGTGCTCAACAAATGCAGTATTGTAGAATAATTAAAAAAACAGAACATGACAAAAATAGTAACCTTATTCACAGTGATCCTATTCACTACTTACCCGGCTTTTGCCCAAAAGTATTTTACTAAAACGGGTATCATCAGTTTTAGCGCCGGCACTTCGCTCGAAGATATTGATGCCGTTAATAAATCTGCCACCAGTGTCATTGATGCGGCTACCGGCAAAATAGAATTTGCTGTTCTGATCAGGGGTTTTGAATTTAAGAGAGCGCTGATGCAGGAGCACTTTAATGAAAATTATATGGAAAGCAGCAAATATCCCAAAGCTGTTTTTAAAGGCACTCTTGTTGAGCCCGTTAGCTTTAATAAGCCAGGCACTTATACAGCTACAGTTAAAGGCATTTTGGAGATGCATGGTGTAAAGAAAGAAACTACGGTGAAAGGCACTTTCAAAGTAAGCGCACAATCGGTACAGGCTATGTCCCGGTTCAGCGTTAATACCAGCGATTTCAAAATCTCTATTCCCGGCGTAGTTAAAGACAAGGTATCGCCGGTAGTTAACATATCAGTGAACTGCAATTATACACCCCTTAATAAATAGCAATGAAAAAAAATAATACAACCATCAATAAGAAACGAACGGGATGCCTGTTAACCTTGTTGTTAATAATATGCTTTACGCAAAGCATTTCTGCACAGGATGATCTTTTATCGCTGGTTGACTCCAGCAATGAAAGATCTGAACCCGTTACAGGCGCCTTTAAATCCAGCCGCGTCATCAATGGTCACTCCATGGAGTTTATTGGCAAAAACGTGCTGGACGTACGTATCCTGCACCGGTTTGGAGTTATTAAAGATGGTATTGGCGAGCTGTTTGGATTGGACCAGGCCAGTATGAGGCTGGGGTTTGACTATGGCATTACCAAAAACTTAACCATAGGCGTGGGGCGCAGCACCCTGGCTAAAGAGCTGGACGGGTTTATTAAATACGGCGTGCTGCAGCAATCCAAAGGAAAAAGAAATGTACCGGTTTCCGTTGTGTTGGTAGCAGGCAGTACAATTGCTACTGCAAAACTGGCCGAGGATGCCACACTTAGGGAAACTAAGCATCGCATGGCTTATTATAGCCAGGTAATTATAGGGCGTAAATTCAGCGATCTTTTCAGCCTGCAGCTCTCTCCTACCTATGTACACAGAAATGCAGTTGCTGCCACCGATTTTAATGATACTTACGCCCTGGGCATCGGCTCGCGGTTAAAGCTTTCCAAACGGGTAGCTTTTGTGGCAGACTATCATTATGTTATTTCCGGACTTGACAAAGATGTTTACAGTAACCCGCTATCTGTTGGTTTTGATATCGAAACAGGCGGGCATGTGTTCCAGCTCCATTTTTCAAATGCTACAGGCATGAACGAAAAAGCTTTTATCACCAATACCTCCAACAGCTGGGGACGGGGCGAAATAAGAT
Organism: Niabella sp.; assembly: GCA_039593785.1. GTDB lineage: Bacteria > Bacteroidota > Bacteroidia > Chitinophagales > Chitinophagaceae > Niabella. Next base: position 4,902 of record JBCNOR010000384.1, read on the forward strand.
TTGGCTTTAACCTCTCCCGTGTTTTTACTATTGGTAAAAAAAAGATGCCTAAAGAATCGCAGCTATAAATGCCTGGCAGTAACCAACCGCTTATCTAAAAAAATAATACCATGTATACACAAATTACCACCATCAAAAAAGCAGCTGTAAAAGCCTGTTTACAACCCATGATCCTGTTGGTTCTTACGGTTGTTTGGCTGGGTTGTCATCATAAAGATGATTATACCCCACCCAAAACCTATACGGTTCAATTGCAAAATAATGCGGCCCTGGGCAGCTACCTTACGGATAAGGACGGGCGAACCCTGTATTTTTTTGCCAACGACTCTGCTACTGTTAATACCTGTGCAGGAGGCTGCGCCCTGCGTTGGCCCGTTTTTAATGCCCCCGATATATCGGCGGCCAATCTGGGCTCGGGGTTAAACTTTAGCGACTTTGGGCAAAT
>JBCNOR010000385.1:0-5342 GCA_039593785.1 Niabella sp.
GGTTCAATAAAAACAGCGCTTCAGCATTCTGGAATAATCATAAAGGTCAAACCAAAGCCGAGAAAGAATTTTTTGCCTATTTGTTCCCTATGATCTACCTGAAGGGATACGACGCTACCATACAAGGAGGCTTATTTAGCGATGAACCCAACCTGATACCGGGAAAGTTAAATCCTGTTTTTATCCAGTCGAGGCTGGGCCTGACCTATGCTACGAATAAATTCTCCTTCGGTGCTGCCGCTGTTTATGAGAGCAAACAATCCCTGACGCAACGGACTCCCCATTTATATGGCAGTTTACAGGCAAGCCTGATGTGGTAACCCATGAGCTTCCCGTAAAATATTTGGAAAATAAAAAACAAATGCTAATTTTACAGTGTACTATCTAATTAGTACACCAAACTAAATAGGCTTACCCAACTTATGCTTAATGTTAACCTCATGCCAATTCAAGACAAAAGACACCCTTTACAAATTATAACTTATTCATTACAAACCTTTAGAAATCGTTAACAATCAGACTGCTTATCTTCAAACTCCAAAAACTAAAAATATTTTGAACAAAAAAGTATTGCTGCTTATTTTTCAGCTAGCCACTATTGCAGCTTATTGCCAACCTGCAAAAATTTATCTGAGTCCTAAAGCTGCCGGCGCAGCTAATCAATCCACTTTTATCGACTCATTGAAGTTCTATCCTTTGAAGCTCCCCAAAGGTGTTGCTGTCGGCGAGTGGAGCTATCCCATTGTTACAAACAACTATTTTTTTGTGCATAACTATGCCAGCAAAAATTTACTGGTTTTTAAAAAGGATGGAAGCTTTGTCAAAGAAATATCCTATAAAAAAATAGGCGAATATGCATCTCCTAATTATGACAAGAACAAGCAACAGATGACTTTTCTGTTCACCAACAAAAATTATTCGCTTACGCAAAAAGACCAAATACAGATAAAGACCAATTTCAATAACCCACGAAGCAAGAAATATTACAAGAAATACATTATTGATCTGAGCGACACAACATTTGCCATAAAAAAGGCAGAAGTAACGGCCTTTGATATACTAAACGCCTACAATTTAAAAGACGACTACTATTGTACCTATGAAATAGCGGTAAATGAAAAATATAAGGATACTACGGATTACGAAGTAAAAATTTATAAAAACACCACATTCATACAGGGTTTCTTTCCCTACAACAAACAAAATGAGCCGCGTTATAAATACGCCCGGTGGGCGGGCGCAGTTACTAAAGAAACTAAAACCGCGAACGTATTTTACATCATGCGGCCGTATGTAGACACTATTTACTCCCTGGCCGATGGTTCTATTAAACCTGCTTTTCAGGTGATTTTGCCTATGGAAAACAGTATTCCCAAATCGTACTTTCAAAACCCTTTTAAAAATGCCACAGAAAGAGAGAATTTTGAACGCAACAACGGATGGATCATGCGTCAAATTTATCTGCGTTTTGAAACTGACCGTTATATGGGTATTAATGTCAGCTTCTTCAGCAATTATGGCCAATACATTTATGATAAAAAATTAAACACTACCTACAACGCTGACAAGGTAAAGCCCGACAGTATAACCTATAACCTTCCTTCTTTATTAATCAGAAGTTCTACCGAAGATCAACACGGTAAACCTTATACACTGATTTCCACCGAAGCGTTGAAAAAAATGTATGAGCTAAAAGATAAATCAGCTGCATACCCGAAAGAACTTGAAGCGGCTTTTAAAGATCCCAAAAACCCTTCTCCTGTTATCGTAGAGTACATCATCAAAAACAACTAATGAAAAACTGCTTCCTACTCATTATGAGCATTGTCCTTTTACATGTAACGGTCAATGCCCAAAACAGCACTGTAAAAGGATTTGTAAAAGACTCCGTAACCGGCGTAGCCTTAGAGTCTGCCACTGTAAGTATCTTTAAAAAAGACTCCTCCCTAATCAACTACCAGCTCACAGATGCATATGGAGGTTTTAGCATTGGTCAGCTACCGCTAAACACAGAAGTATTACTGAATGTAACGTATGTTGGCTTCAAACCCTATAACAAAGCATTGAAACTAGACTCCTCGAGTCGCAATACAACTATTCTTTTAACGCCCTCTTTTGACGATTCATCAAACGTAACGGTAACAGCACATATTCCGATTCGTATGAATGGAGATACACTAGAAATTAATCCTGCCGCATTTAAAATGGACCCTAATGCGGTGGTAGAAGACCTCTTAACCATGGTGCCGGGTGTAACCGTTTGGGCCGATGGTTCTATTACAATGAACGGCAGAAAAATACCGAGCGTTTTGGTAGATGGCAAGCCTTTTATGGGTGAAAATGATGCCCGGCTGGCCACGCAAAATCTACCTAAAGACGCCATAGATAAAATACAGGTGTACCAGGAAGTGGATAGAAGCCTGAAACCGGAAGAGCGGCGAAAAACAGACTCCCTGCTTACCATGAACATTAAACTGAAAGAAAATAAAAAAAACGGCTATTTCGGAAAGGTAGGATTGGGGTATGGTACTACCAACAGGTTTGAAAGTGACCTGTCTTTCCAGATGTATAATAAAAAAACTTCTTTTGGTGTAGGCGGCGGTTATAACAACATCAATAAAAACATCAATAATTTAAAAGAGATGTTTCAAAATAATACATATAGAAATTATAACCCCAACCTCAGGAATGTGGGCAATTTCGGAACGGAGGGAATTAATAAAAACCACTCTTTCGGCGGCGTATTTACCCACAACTTTATTGAAACTACTAATAGTCGTCAAAACGACCGTATCACTGTAAACTACAGTAAATCCGGATCAGACAGATATCTGACTAACCAGACTTTTCAAAACAGGACTACTGAAGGCAGATCGCAGTTTATAGAGGACAATAGCATTACCAACAGCTCCGGTGATAGCCACAATGCCGGCGTTAATTATATTAAAACCAACAGCTATAACGACAATTTCAATATTAATGGGAATACCTCTTTTAACAGCGGCAGCAATAACTCTGTTAGAAAAACAGAAGTAAAAGACTCCTTAGGTAATAGGGTTAGTATAAACGATGTAAACAACCGGGGCACCAACAAATCTAACAATCAATCGCTTTCGGCTAGTTACTCAAAATATAATTCTGATAACCCATTGGCTCAATTTAATGTAAACGTGAACGTAAATAATAGCGATAACGAGTCGAACAGATATGTAACAAGTGTTTTCAAATCTTTAGTGAATAGCAAAGACGATACTACTTATAACCGGAATTATTACAATACTTCATCCAATTTAAGCGCTAATGCCCATATTGGCTACAATGGACTTAAGCGTTTATTATTTGGCAGATTCAATTTTTTTGGAATAGACCTTTCACTCAATCAGGCTATAAGTTATGCTAAAGCGGATAGGAACGACAGGGTATCTGATTTTGATACACTTTCGGGTACTTTTAAGTCCAACAGCAGGCTTACCAATAACAACAGCAACCGAACACTGGAGTATACCCCCTCTCTTTCGTTTAGTAAATCAATATACAAATGGGGCGAAACCTTCTCCCGCAACTTATACGGAGACGTTTCAATCAATAAAGAGTTTAAGCAGGATAATAACTCGTCATCGTTTGCCATTCGTAACCTCAACCGTTCTTTCAATTTCCTTACCTATAACGCCAGTGTATACTACAACTACAACAAAAGAGATAATTTTTCGTATAACCTGGGACTCTACTATAATAAAGATTACAATTATGCTACCATTGATCAACTGTATACTATTACAGACGATGTTGATGTTTTTAACGTAAGAATTGGGAACCCTAATCTTAAAAACAGGGTCAACAACAGTTATAACGTTAATGGTCGGTTCAATTCGCAAAAATCCAAGGCAAAGTATGCTTTTAATGGGGAGTTTAATGCCAGTTATAACAAATCGTTGAATCCTGTAACAGATAGTGTCATAAATGATCCGTCTGGTAAAAGAACCTATTATTACATTAATGCACCAAAAAGCGAATCTTTTAATTTGAGTTACAGCCTGAACATCGCCCGAAGCTTAAAAAAAAGCAAGCTTCAATTAATGTATAACGGATCGTTTAATAATAATGCCAATCCCACTTACATCGATAATATTTACTCCGAAACTCAAACGTCGAACATTACGAACAACATAAACCTGCAGCTGGCATTAAAATCACTGGTTATTTTAAATATTGGTAAAACGATCAATAATTATAGAACCAACCAGTCGGGTGCCGGCTTGAGATCTTTTAAAAACTATTCGGATATTACAAAATTGGGGCTTACCATAAACCTTCCCAAAAGCTTTATGATCAACTCGACACTTGATTATACCAAAAATTCGAATATAGAAAAGCCCATTGTTTTATGGAATGCGTTTGCCAGCAGGCGTTTTCTTAAAAGCGAACAGGGCGAACTGAAGTTTTCGGCTATGGATATATTAAAGCAGTTTCAGAACATCAGGAACAGCGCTGATAGTTACGGTACTACAACGCGAATATCCAATGGTCTTCAACAATACTTTATGCTCACTTTCTCTTATTACCCCAGGAAATTTGGAAAAACAGAGGTAAAAAGAAGAGAAGTTAAAGAAGAGTGGTAATTATTCCTGTTTAGCCAGCTTCTCAGAGTTCTCGGCGAACTGCAGGTTATCAATAAACTCCTGTATTTCGCCGTTCATTACGGCATCCAGGTTGTAAGAAGTAAAATTGATCCGGTGATCCGTAACCCGTCCCTGCGGATAGTTATAGGTCCTGATCTTGGCGCTACGGTCACCCGAGCTCACCAGGCTTTTCCTGTGACGGGATATTTCTTCTTCCTGTTTGCGTACTTCCTCTTCATATAATTTGGTACGCATCATTTGCATGGCTTTTTCCCGGTTACCTAGCTGGGTTCGCTCTGTTTGACAAATAACCACGGTACCCGTAGGAATGTGGGTTAACATTACCTTGGTTTCCACCTTGTTTACGTTCTGCCCACCGGCACCACCACTCCTGGAGGTTTCCATTTTCACGTCGGCTTCGCGTAAATCAAAGTCAATCTCCTCGGCTTCAGGCATTACCGCAACCGTAGCGGCAGAAGTGTGAACCCGGCCCTGGGTTTCCGTATCAGGTACGCGTTGAACCCGGTGCACCCCACTTTCAAATTTTAAAGTCCCGTATACATCATCGCCACGTACTTCCAGCTGCACCTCTTTATAACCACCAACGGTTCCTTCGCTTTCACTCAGTACTGCTGTTTTAAAGCCTCTTTTCTCACAATATTTTATATACATCCTTAACAGATCGCCTGCAAAAATGCTCGCCTCATCGCCACCCGTTCCGGC
>JBCNOR010000386.1:0-5338 GCA_039593785.1 Niabella sp.
AATGAGTGCTATAAATTAGGTATTCCTTTAAGAACCCGTCATAACGAGGTGGCACCTGCTCAGTTTGAGTGCGCGCCTATCTTTGAAGAGGCAAACCTGGCGGTTGACCACAACACTTTGTTGATGGATGTAATGAGCCGTATTTCTATCAGGCATGGATTGCGTGTATTATTGCACGAAAAACCATTTGCGGGTATCAATGGTAGCGGTAAGCACAATAACTGGAGTTTATCAACTGACACAGGCGTTAATTTATTAGCTCCAGGTAAAACTCCAAAAACTAATTTGATGTTCCTTACATTCTTTGTAAACGCCATCAAAGCCGTTCATGATTATGCTGATGTATTAAGAGCTTCTATTGCTTCTGCACCTAATGATCACAGGTTAGGAGCCAACGAAGCGCCTCCTGCTATTATTTCTGTATTTATTGGTGAATACCTTACTAAGGTGTTAAACGATATCAAACAGCGTGTAAGCGGTGATATGGATGAGCAGGATGAAAGCATGCTGAAACTGGATATTCATAAAAACATCCCGGATCTTTTATTAGATAATACCGATCGTAACCGTACTTCGCCATTTGCGTTTACCGGTAACAAGTTTGAGTTCAGAGCGGTAGGTTCTACTGCTAACTGTGCCAGCCCAATGACTGTTTTAAACACGATCATGGCACAAACGCTGAAAAACTTTAAAGCAGATGTAGACGGACTGATTGAGAAAGGTGAGAAAAAAGAGATCGCTATTATGCAGGTGATCAACGATTACATTGTAAGCAGCGAAAAAATATTGTTTGAAGGAGATGGTTATAGCGAAGCTTGGGAAAAAGAAGCTGAGAAAAGAGGTCTTCCTAACCTGAAAACAACGCCTTTGGCTTTGGATGCAATGGTGAATGAGAAGAATACTAAGCTGTTTGTTGAAAATGGTATTTACAGTCATTCAGAGCTTCATGCAAGACACGAGATCGAGTTGGAAAAATATATTAAGAAAGTGCAGATCGAAGGTCGTATCATGGGCGAAATGGCTACCAGTATGATCCTGCCTCCGGCTATCCGTTATCAGAATTTGTTGGCTAAAAACATTAAAGGTTTAAAAGATGCAGGCTTAACTGAAGAAGCATATGCTAATCAAAAACAGATACTGGACAAAATCTCTGAGCATATTAATAAAGCCAGCGACCTGGTTGAGAAAATGATCGAAGCACGTAAAATAGCAAATGCTATTGAAGATACACGTACTAAGGCCATCGCTTATGAAAGCCAGGTGAAAGCTGCATTTTTTGATCAGATCCGCTACCACGCTGACAAATTAGAGTTGTTGGTTGATGACAAAGAATGGTACCTGCCTAAATACCGCGAGTTATTGTTCTTACGCTAATAAGCAATTCAATGATAAGTTAAAGTCGCTGTAGCAATACAGCGGCTTTTTTTTGTCTTGTGCGGATATCAGTTGTCAGCTACGTAGTCCTGCAGGTAGGCAAAGTGTTGGGTCAGTCTGCCCCCCGATGCAATGGTAGCTCGTTGAATAATGGCATTGCCGCCTTTGATCAGGTCATCCCAGACATATTTAATCAGCTGTTCTCCAAAATAGCGGCTGGCATCCCGGGGCAGCTCGTTGGGCAAATTGCTTACTGCCATTATATCTATGGAATTGTCTTTATAAGGGGGCGTTTGGACAAGGGATACTTTATCGATGCCATAAACGGGGTCTTCGATGGTTGCACTGCCCTTGTTAACAGGGATGGAACCTGCTTTGTCATCAGAGATATCTGCAATGGTTTGAATGATGAAATCGGGTTGCGATATATGTTCTTTCCTGAAAAGCCTTGGAATTCCTTCTTCCCAGTAAACACCGTTTAGTAAAATATCAGTCTGGCTGGCATAAGGTAAAAATTTGCTTTGATAATTCTGGGGGTGTTGATGAAAGTCTTCACGGCTGTAATTACCGGTGATTTCGTGCTCGTACAAATCTTTGCCTTTTAGTTGCGTGTATACGGGGTAGGCAAACCTTCTTTTTAAATAATCTTCGGGTTCTACCTCGTGCAATCCCAGTAAATTCATGATCTCGATAAGGCCATGTGCTACGCGGCCACTGCCGGTTACTGCTACCTTTATATTGGGCAGTTTCAATCCAAAATAGCTATGTATTAATTCTTTGAAATTTTTTTGTTTAAAAACCCTTTCCAGGTGGTACAGGCCGGTTCTTTTGCCATAGGCCATAATGCCATTATGGGCGCCTACAATTCCTGCAAAAAAGCCAAAGCCAATGATGCGCTGCCCATCGTCGTGTTCCAGGCACTCGTAATCGATCAGGGTGATATTTTTTTGCAGGATAGCTTTTAGCAGGTTACGGTTATGGGGTTGCTTTTTACGGGTGTGGGAAAAGAACAGGTAGGTTTTTCCTTCAATCAGGCTGTCAACAGCAGCTTCCTTGATACCTAAAAGAACAGAGCAGTCTTGCAGATCGTCTGATAGCACAGCGCCAGCCCGTTCATATTCTGCATCCTGGAAGCAACGTATGGCGGAAGGTTGAACAACTATAGATAAGTTGTTGTTATGAGACAGAAGCCACTTGCACTGGTCGGGTGTGAGAGCCACCCGGTTGTCGGCAGGTATCTTTTCTTCTTTGATGATGCCAATTTTAATCATATAACTTTGTAGCAGGTTCTATGCAATTTACTTTAAAGATTTTTGAATGATTACATTTAAAAAAGTATGGAAATTTATTCTGAGGGTTATTATTCCCAGGAAAAGTTGCTGTAAATAGGGATATCAGCTTCTTTTTTTTCGATTAGCTAAAATTTATGCCTGAACGCTACAGCCCCAACTTTTAACCTGATCCCTTTTCGGGGCATTAAAAAACCCCTCTGAAAGAGGGGCCTTGTGCCCAGAACAGGAATCGAACCTGCACTCCGTTGCCGAAACAAGATTTTGAGTCTAGCGCGTCTACCAATTCCGCCATCTGGGCTTCTCTTCGAAACGGGGTGCAATATTACGAAATAATCGTCATAAAATATTATTTTACTTTCCTATTTTCAAAATGGGGACGGGATTAGCTTTCTAAAATGGCTTCTCCTTTAAGAATTTTATTATGTAAAACTATTTTTCGTTTCAAAAACGAGGCTGATGCAGTTTTATGATGATAATAATTGCCCAGGCAGCGATTATAGCTACAGCAGCGATCCAGTTTTTGCGCAAAGCTATAGGCTGGCTCGCCGCCTCTTCCCTGCTTTGTTTCATTACTTCTGCCGGTATTAAGCGGATAGATATTTTTATAATAACAGGTACAAGAACCAGGTCATTTAAATAACCAAGAATAGGAATAAAGAAAACAGTCCCCGGCAGTATGCATAATATGGGTTAATGTGGGCACGTTGCTGGCTTTTAACTATGTGTGGTTAGCCGGGCTCCTTACAGTGGTCTGCAGCTTATATACTTTTAAAGACAAATATTATAAATTATAGGGTATATAACGTTCCCATTCCCAGGGAGTATATTTATCATTAATAGCTGTCTCAAGTAATTCTTTAAAGATGCTTTCTCCGTTATCGCTGTTAGTCATGATTAATATGCCTGATTGTTTTTCGGGAAAAAGTACAAAGTAATGCTGGAAACCCTGTCCGTGCCCCTCTTTAAATACGGCAAATCCTGCCGGCGTATGGAACAGGCCGCAGCCCAGTCCATAGCTTAAAGCGATATTATCATATTTATTGGTATTGCCAGAGGGCTGAAATTGAGTTGTAGATGTAATCCGGATCTGAGGAGCAAACATCGCTTTCCAGCTCTCCGGTTTCAGCAATTTGTTTTTCAGTATAGCTACCAGGAACGTTGCATAATCCCGTTGTGTGGTTTCCATAGAACCTGCACCTATAGCATTTTGAAACGTTAGTTGAGGTAAAACGGTTTCTTTCTTATCATGCCCATCTGCAAAATTGTTATCAAACTCTTTTTGCCAGATAAAACTGGTCTGATGCATATTTAATGGTTTGAATACATATTCCTGTGCTAAATCTTCCAGGTTTCTTTTTGTGAGCTTTTCAAGAAATAACTGCAGGTAGCAAAAACCTTCTCCGGAATAACTGTATAAAGTGCCGGGAGTTGACTTGATCGTTAACCGCTGTCGTCTTTCCAATTGCCGCCAGTTGGGAAATCCGGTAGTATGATTTAAACACATTCTGGCGGTGATCTGCTTATATCGGTTATCCATTTTCAAATCATGAAAAGTCAGGAATGCTTCCTTGTTATCTAATTTATAGACAGGTGTATCTAAATATTCCTGCAGTGGTTTGTCAAGATCCAGTATACCTTGTTCCACTAATTTCATGGTGATGATGGCAAATACTACTTTGCTAAGAGATGCGGCATATATAGCTGTATTGGTTTCCAATGGAACTCCGTTGCTTGCATTCCGGTAGCCTAACGACTTGCTAAAAACTATTGTATCATAATTGAAAACGGTCACTTGCAATCCGGTTATATGAGCAGCCGACATTAAATGCTTAAGACGCAGCGTAAGTGAATCTGCAGATATTCGCGTACCGTTGATTCTTTCAATATTCGTGGAATTTGCCTGGGCGAATACGTTTCTGCAAAAGAATAATGAAAGAAAAGATCCAATAATTAAAATTACTTTTTTCATAAATTAATATCTACCAATCTAAGATCAATGCATCTAATATACCACTTATTTAAATTTCATTGGTTTATGGCGCAAACACCACTGCCAGCTTTTGAAGCCTTATTCTTCTTCTTAATATGGCATTCTATTAGGGTAAATCCTCCCCGAAGCTTTATTTAGGGATGAGCCGGTTGTTGCTGTATATTCCTTTTTCTTTAGTTTTCACTTTTTCCCAGGGCAAAAGATAAATACATAAAGCTCCACTTAAAATTATTTATTTATCATGCATTCATGGTTTTTTCGTTCTCGGTTACGTAAACGCTCTCATTGGTCAAATACAGTTCTGCTGCGTGTTTTACGCCAGACATTTTAGGTAGAATTTATACAGGCCCTGGCAATGAGCCATCTCTACCAGCCGCTTAGCTGTTTACTTATTCACCTGCTCATCAGGCTTCCATCAGCTTTTTGTGCTTTTTACCCCAGGTCTCCAGTTGCCGGATCAGCGGCTCGAGGTCTTTGCCGATCTTTGTCAGTTCGTATTCCACGCGCGGCGGCACTTCAGCAAATACAGTACGCTTTATGATCTTCTGCTGCTCCAGCTCGCGCAGTTTTAGAGTTAGCATACGTTCAGTAATACCCGGTATTTTTTTCCGGAGCTCACCAAACCGGTGTTTACCGAGCACGAGATAAGAACAGATGGCCAGTGTCCATTGAGTTCCCAATA
>JBCNOR010000387.1:0-5327 GCA_039593785.1 Niabella sp.
GACTTGGCATTGGGAACAATCACTGAAATACCAGAGGCTCCTAATACATCCACCTCCCGCATGGTTCCGGCTATCTCGTTTTGAAGCATTTGTACTGTACTCAGCAATTGACTTAATGGCACTTTTTGAGCAAATTGCATGTTTAGTTTTTCAATCAAACTTCTGATTCTTTCCATTGTCATTTTTTAAATAGCGCCAGCAGTAGTATATATTAATATCAGAAGCGTTCGGGAACATCACCTGAGATCGTCACACATTAAGCGTCGGCATATTAATACCAGCTGCAAAAACAATACCTGTTAATTTCTAATTTCTATCCAAAGTTAGTAGCGGGCTCGTCCTTTATCAACTATAAACTTACTATTAAACCTAAAAAATACAGCTAATCATCAGACAGACATGCTACTTTTGGGAAATTTTTAATAATACGCCGATCAACCTTAAATATTGTGCAGGCAGACAAAATGTATAAATATTAACAATGTTTATTGAACCCAATTTAAGCGGAGAGCGGCGGGGCTGGATTGAAGTGATCTGCGGCTCCATGTTTAGCGGCAAAACAGAAGAGTTGATTCGCCGCCTGAAACGCGTGAAATTTGCGAACCTTAAAGTGGAGATATTTAAACCGGCGATCGATACGAGGTATGACGAGTTAAATATTGTATCGCATGATACCAATGCGATCCATTCTACCCCGATAGACAACTCACAAAAGATCTTATTAATGGCCCAGGATGCTGATGTGATCGGTATTGATGAAGCCCAGTTCTTTGATGATGGTTTACCTGAAGTTTGCGATAAGCTGGCCTACCATGGCATCAGGGTAATTGTAGCCGGGCTGGATATGGACTTTACGGGTAAGCCTTTCGGGCAGATGCCCTTTATTATGGCAAAGGCCGATTACGTTACCAAGCTTCATGCTATTTGTGTAAAATGTGGCAATATTGCCAATTACTCTTATCGCAAAATACCGGATGACGACCAGGTAATGCTGGGTGCGATGGATGCCTACGAGCCCCGTTGCCGTGTGTGCTATAATGAGCAAAAAGAACATTGATTTGAAACCTATTCTTACCTTACTTAAAAAAGAGTTAGTGCTGGAAGTGCGTCAGCAATATAGCTTCTATGGTATATTGTTATATATGGGCGCTACCATTTTTGTATTGTTCCTGGCTATACAGGAGCCCGAAAAAGAGATCTGGAACGGGTTATTTTGGGTGATACAACTTTTCATCTGCATTAATGCCGTAGCTAAAAGCTTTATGCAGGAAAGCAGGGCCCGCATGCTTTATTTTTATACGATTGCCTCCCCCGCCCATTTTATGGTGGCTAAATTGCTGTTCAACAGCCTGCTAATGTTGCTAATGACCCTGATGAGTTTGCTGCTATTCTTTGCGTTCATTGGCAACCCGGTTCAAAAAATGCTTCCTTTTGTCGGGTTAAGCTTATTGGGAGGATTTAGCCTGAGTATGGTATTTACTTTTTTAGCCGCCATTGCTGCCAAAGCAAGGCAAAATGCCGCTATTATGGCGGTTTTAGGCTTCCCCCTTATTGTGCCACAGCTAATGTTACTGATGAAATTATCCGCAGCAGCCTTTAGCGCTACACAGGGTTTTGAATGGAGCGATGTGTTGCTCCTGGTGACCCTGGACTTTCTTGTAGGACTTTTATCGGTCATCCTATTTCCTTTTTTATGGAGGGATTAATGTTTTGCAAACCAGGCCTCTCTTGTTGAGATTATCCTTAAACATTATAAACTTTCCACTTACTTTTGTGTTTATCAGTTAAAATTGGTTTTTAGTATGAGGAAAGCATGGTGGAAGATTCTCTGTGTGCTATTGCTGGTATATGCGGTGGTAGGTGGCTTACTGGTGAATATACCCAACCTGCCGGTACTGGGAGAAACCATCCGTAACGTATTTTACCATGTAGGCATGTGGGCTGCCATGTTTGTACTGTTTACCTGCTCGCTTGTGCATTCCATCCGCTATTTAAGCAAAAACAATTTAAAGAACGATATTGCGGCCCATCAATACGCTTCCGTAGGTATCGTATTCGGCCTCTTAGGATATGCTACCGGCGCGGTTTGGGCCAGTTATACCTGGGCTGATCCCAACAACCCCGCTTTCGACTCTTTCAGCGCAGTTGCCCGCGAACCTAAGTTAATCGGCACAGCCGTAGCGCTGCTGATCTATTTCGCCTATTTCATTTTAAGAAGCTCTGTCCAGGATATCGATCAAAAAGCCCGGATCAGCGCGGTATACAATATTTTTGCTTTTGCGATGCTTTTCCCTACTATTATGGTGGTGCCCAGGTTATTGCCTAGCCTGCACCCCGGACAGGAAGGAAACCCCGCGTTGAATTTTAAAGATTCAAGTCCGGCCATGCGTATGATACAGTATCCGGCATTTATAGGCTGGTCTTTATTAGGTGTATGGATTGCAACGCTTAAAATAAGATTCAACTACGTAAAAGAAAAAAATTTTATTAAATAAAGATGGCAATGAAGTTTTTGATGTTTGTTTTTTTCCTGCTTCCCTTGTTGGCTAATGCGCAGGCCAAAGAAAACCTGATGTATAGCAGTGGCAGGATCTATGTTGTAATTGCCGTTATTCTTATTATTCTTATTGGTTTGATCCTTTATCTGGTAAGAATTGAAAAAAAGGTAAAAAAGCTGGAAGAGGGTAATATTAACGGATAACCTCCGCTCCTGCTTATTGTTGTTTGCTTTGCCATATGTCATTGGTACCGTTGATTGCCGGAACCAATGAGTGATTGCTGCTGTGTCTGCCAGATTATACCGATAAGCCGGTAATATATGTTTATTGCCGGTTAACAAAATAAGTGTTTTATTAACCTTACCAATAACGATTAATTTCTATTTTGCCTGAACATTTGAAAATCCTATATCTATGCATAACGATGACAACAGCTTTTTTGATGCCGTAAAAAAAAGTTTTAGTAAAGCGGCAGAATTCACCAAATGGGACAAAGGTTTGCTGGAGCAAATAAGCGCCTGTAACGCGGTATACCGTATGCGCTTTCCTGTAAAAAAAGAAGATGGCAGTATTGAAGTAATTGAAGCCTACCGGGTACAACACTCTCACCACAAAACACCTTGCAAGGGTGGGATCCGCTTTTCGATGGCGGTTACCCAGGATGAGGTAATGGCGCTTGCAGCTTTGATGACTTATAAATGCGCTATTGTAAATGTACCTTTTGGCGGAGGAAAGGGTGGAATTAAGATCGACCCTAAAAAGTATACCCCTTACGAATTGGAGAAAATAACCCGCCGGTATACGTCGGAGCTGATCAAAAAGAACTTTATTGGTCCGGCGGTTGACGTTCCTGCTCCTGACTATGGTACAGGAGAAAGGGAAATGGCCTGGATCGTGGATACCTATGCAGCAATGCACCCTCACGAAATTGATGCAGCAGGTTGTGTTACCGGCAAACCCGTTTCACAGGGTGGCGTCAGGGGCAGGAAAGAAGCCACCGGCCTGGGCGTTTTTTATGGACTGAAGGAAGTATGCTCTATGAAAGAAGAAATGCTGAAACGCGGGCTTACTCCGGGGGTTGAAGGTAAAAGAATTGTAGTACAGGGATTGGGCAACGTGGGCTATCATTCGGCAAAATTCTTTAGTGAAGCCGGGGCTATCATTGTTGGCATTGCTGAATTTGAAGGTTCCATTTCCAAGCCTGATGGTATTGATGTGGAAGCATTGGTAGAACATAGGAAAAGAACAGGATCGATCTTAGATTTCCCGGGCGCTATCAATCTTGAAAATAACAGCGCGGCACTGGAACTGGATTGCGATATACTGATACCCGCCGCTTTAGAACAGGTGATCACTAAGGAAAATGCACCCAGGGTGAAAGCAAAAATTATTGGCGAAGCAGCCAATGGTCCTTTGACACCTGATGCAGACGAGATTCTTTTAGCAAAAGGGGTGCTGGTGGTACCGGATATGTACCTGAACGCCGGTGGTGTTACCGTTTCTTATTTCGAATGGTTGAAAAACCTGAGCCATGTTCGTTATGGCCGGATGGAGAAAAGGTTCAATGAAACGATGAACGAAAGAATTTTACAGGAGATCGAAGCATTAACCGGTAAAACAGTAGATGACAAAAACCGATCGCTGATCAAACATGGAGCAGATGAAATAGACCTGGTGCATAGTGGGCTGGAAGAAACCATGATCACTGCCACTCGTGAGATTATGGCCGAATGGAAGAATAATGAAAACATTCCCGACATGCGTACGGCAGCTTATGTAGTAGCTATTAATAAAGTGGCTACCACTTATGCGGAGCTAGGCATATTTCCATAACCATTATCCAAGGTATTATATCACACAAAAATGCCGCCTTTTTACGGGCGGCATTTTTGTACACAATTGATAATAAACAGGTATCAAAATTATTATTACATATAGTTTACCCGCCCTTCCAGCCAGTGGATACACTAGCCAGGGCTATGCTGAGGTTTATGTCTCCTCAAAAACCAGTTGGATACACTTCAATAAAATTGATACCGGTTTATGATGACACAATGTTTTTACTTTTCTAATTCCATCCCGGGTTTTGATTTTTCAACGCGGGATTAGCCTGCATTTCGTTTAAAGGAACGGGCCATAGCAAAGCATACTCAGGTATTGCACCGGTTTTTGTAGTGCCTTCAGGTTTGTTCTGAATAGCAGCCGAAGCAAGCGGCACCCATCTCAGCTTACCCGATCTTGCACCATCTGCTTCCGGGTAAAGACGGGTGCGGCGAATATCGTCCCAGATTTTAAACTCCAATGGGAACTCATGAAACCGTTCTGTGAGTATAGATTGAATGAGCGCGTCACCACTGGCTGTTTCATCCGCAAGGCCGGCACGTTTACGCACCTGATTCAGGTAGCCCCTTGCCGGGCCTTCCTGTCCTGTTCTTGCCAGGCCCTCGGCTGCAATCAGTAATATTTCTGCAAAGCGGATCATTGGAATGTTGTAGTCCCCATCCCTCCCGTTTCTTAGTGATGCCTCATCGAACCATAACCAGTTGCCCACATTATTAAGTGTGTGTGTTAATCCGGTGGCATCAGTATAGTTACGGAAAAAGAATTGCTTCTCCATGCTGCGGATGTCGGAAGGAGCATAACTATTAAGCAAAACATTGGCGGGCAAATAGGCATTATACATCACATCTCCCGCCGGGCGGAAAACGTTATTGTTGGCCGTATCTTTCCATTGAAACGCTTCCGCCCCTATAGAGCGCGCCGGATAGGAATTACCTACATTATAGCTCGTCATGTTATACTCCTTGGCGTAAATGATTTCGTTGGAAG
>JBCNOR010000388.1:0-5327 GCA_039593785.1 Niabella sp.
TAATATCCTGGGTTATGTACACCAGTTGGATCTGTTTAAAAAACCTTCAGACATCAGGAGCATTCTTATTAATATTCTGGCTGTGCCGCAGAGCATGAACGCAGTAGATCTTATTTATAAATTTAGCCATGAGGCCAAAAGCATTGCCTGGGTGGTGGACGAGTTTGGCGGTACTGCGGGTATTATTACCATGGAAGATGTACTGGAAGAGCTGTTTGGCGAGATCTGGGATGAGTACGACACCGAGAAATTTGTAGAGAAGCAGATCGCGGAAGGCGAATATATATTTTCCGGCCGGCTGGAGCTGGACTATATCGAAAAAAAGTACGGGCTGAACTTTGAAGGTCATGATACCGAAACCCTCTCGGGCTATATCATCAACCACCATGAAACCATACCGTTACAGAAAGAGCGCATTATTATTGGCGACTACGAATTTGATGTATTGGGTGTAACCCATACCCGCATTGAAATGGTAAAGCTCAAAAAACTGAAATAGTTCATTATCGGTAGTTTATAGTAGACGGAGGAGCCCGCTAAATACCAATTTATACCCGAAAGCAGATATTGGGTACTATGAACAATCAACCATAAACTATTAACTATAAAGTCGCATCTTTGCGTACTTATTTTACGTACATGGCTATAATGGATTTTTTTAAGAAGAGAAGTCAGGGTAACGAAGATGAAATGTCGTTTATTGATCACCTGGAAGTATTGAGGTGGCATTTAATACGTTCGATTTTAGCCGTTGCCATTGGCGCGATCATCGTTTTTATTTTTACTGATTTTTTTGTAGATGATATTGTTTTCGGTCCTACAAGAGCCGACTTTATTTCTGCAGAGTGGATGTGTAAAATGGGCCAGGCCGTGGGAGTGGGCGAGTCTCTTTGTTTTAAAGAAGTTAAAACTCAGTTTATTGAAACAACCATGACGGGGCAGTTTATTGCCAACTTTACGGTAGCTTTTATAGGAGGATTTGTTTTAGCCTTCCCGTATATTTTCTGGGAAATATGGAAGTTTGTAAAACCGGCTCTTTCTGAAAAAGAAACCCGCCAGGCATCAGGAATTATTTTTTGGGTATCCCTGTTGTTCTTTATTGGAGTAGCTTTCGGGTATTTTATACTGATGCCGTTAATGGTACAATTTTACTTCAATTATACCCTTAGCGATAAGATCACCATCATGCCTACGTTCTCTGATTACCTGGAAAATATGACGTATACCACCGTTGGCGTAGGTTTACTGTTCCAGCTTCCTTTGTTAATATTATTGTTGGCAAAAGCAGGAATTGTAACTGCCAAAATCCTTCGTAAATTCAGGCGTCATGCTTTTGTTGTAATTTTGATAGCAGCGGCCATTATCACCCCCACAACGGATCCGTTTAGCCTGGCAGTAGTAGCAGCGCCTTTATACCTGTTATTTGAAATAAGTATTGCGCTGGCGGCCAAGGGTGAAAAAAAGAATGCCGAAAAAGCCACCGAAGAGTGGAGCTAAATAAAACCGATCATTATGGAAACAACATTTGATCCAAGCAAACCGATAGCGATAGCCTCCGACCATGCCGGTTTTGAAATGAAAGAATTTGTTATCTCATTTATAGAAGGAAAGGACCTGGCCTTTAAAGATTTTGGTCCTGCCTCCGATGATGCCGTAGATTACCCTGATTTTGCGCATCCTGTTGCACAGGCCGTTGAGTCGGGCAATTGCGCTTTGGGTATCCTGCTTTGCGGTAGCGGCAACGGTGTTGCTATCACGGCAAATAAACACCAGGGTATCCGTGCTGCTCTTTGCTGGGACGATGAAATAGCTGCCCTGGCACGTAAGCATAATAATGCCAATGTCCTTTGCATTCCTGCACGCTTTGTTTCAGAAAGCACAGCTGAAGAAATGGTAGAGGTGTTTTTAAATACAGCCTTTGAAGGCGGTCGCCATGCCAACCGGGTTCAGAAGATTTCGGGTAACTGATTCATGAAATGATCAGTTGTAAACACTTTTCTTAATGAACCTTGACCCCTTAATGTTTCAATACTAAGCGCTACATCATAGCCGGGGTATCATATTGATATTTTGATAAACGGTAGGTATTTATTTACCGTTGTTGGTTACATTTACAACTTAACAAGCATTTTTATATGGGAAAGAATTTACTATTAGCGCTATGTGCGCTGGCTGGTGTTAGCGTTCAGGCACAAAAAACGGCAGATCCCCAACCCTTTGCCAAAACAATCACTACAACCGATCTAAAGAAGCATCTTAGCATTATTGCGGGTGCTGAAATGGAAGGCAGGGACACGCCTTCTCCCGGCCTTGAAAGAGCCGCCACTTATATCGAAACACAGTTCAAAGCCTTTGGCGTACAGCCCGGAAATAAAGATAGCTATCGCCAGTTTTTTGATCTGGAAAAAGATAGCGCATCCACACTTTCCTTAAACATGGGAGGAATAGATTTTAATGCATGGTCCGACTTTGCGCCCTGGATGCAAATGCCACAGCAGGCAGATCTGAAATTTAGCGAATATGTTTTTGTAGGGTATGGAATCGTGGATGAGAAAAGAGATGATTATAAAACAGCAGATGTAAAGGGTAAGCTGGTGATCTTATTAGCCGGTCAGCCGGATGGTTTCAAAACAGACAAACCCCGCAGGCAGTCACCGGTGTTTACTGCTAACAAAATAGCCAATGCAAAAAAGAAAGGAGCTGCAGCAGTACTGATCATTGCGGATCAGCTGCCATCGCAGCAAATGTTGAATAATTCTTATCGTCCTAAACCTGCCGTTGCTTCACGGGAAGAGCATAACGCAATACCTGCCTTTTTTATTAACGATAATGTTATTAAGAAAGATGGCCATAGCATTAGTGAGATCAAAGCCTCTGTAGGAAAAGAAACGATCGACCCCATTACCCGTCAACTGTCTGTAGCTATACAATATGCTTCGGGTAAAAAAATAGCTACTGTTAGCAACGTGGTGGGCCTGGTAGAGGGTTCTGATAAGAAAAATGAATATCTGTTTGTAACAGCACATTACGATCACGTAGGGATAGATGAAAAAGGGAATATTTATTATGGAGCCGATGATGACGGGTCGGGTACTGTAAGTGTGATGAAGATGGCAGAGGCTTTTGCCAAAGCAAAAAAAGAAGGAAAGGGTCCCCGCCGTACTGTAGTGTTCATGCTGGTAGCCGGAGAAGAGAAAGGCTTATGGGGATCTGAATATTATTCCGAAAACCCCATCTTCCCATTGGATAAAACTACCGCAGATCTCAACATTGACATGATTGGCCGTATCGATACAGAAAGGATGACTGCTGATACGCAGAACTATGTGTATGTGGTAGGACATAACAAGCTAAGTACAGACCTGCCTAAAATAAACGAGGGTATGAATAATAAGTACACCAAATTGGTGCTCGATTATAAGTTTGACGACCCCAATGATCCTAACAGGATTTATTACAGGAGCGATCACTTCAACTTTGCAAGAAAAGGTGTGCCCGTGTTGTTTTTTTATGATGGCATGTTAAAGGCCGATTACCATCAGCCAACGGACACTGTAGATAAGATCAATTTTCCATTGATGGCTAAAAGAGCTCAAATGATATTCTATACAGCCTGGGAAATGGCTAATAGAAACGATATGCTGAAGCGCGATTTAAAATTGACGCAATAAGAAATAAAACGTAACTTACGGTTGGTCTTCTAATAAAGATCAAAGAAACCGAAACCCATCATAACAACAAAGGGACGCGATAAGCGTCCCTTTTTGGTGTCCGGCAAAAAGATGCGTTTACTGAGATGCATATTTTTTAATTTCCCTCTTACTCATTTCTTTTGTTACAATTTCTTTGCTGGAGAAGGAGGTATATGTTTTCCTGTTTTCCAGTAAAATGCATGAACTGTTATCAATGGCAAACCGAGGTGTGATAATAGAATATAAGCTTTTTTGTTTTGTCAATGTTTGGCCCTGAAGACTTTCAAAATCCAAAGAACTCAGGTAATACATAAAAATGCTGATGCCATAACGGTTTTTTGAACGGAATGTATTGGCACCTAAAGGTGTATTAGGTAAAACCACATCACCCGGCCTTACCTGAAGCGATCCTTTCTTAATGCCCAGGTATCTTACCAATGACCCGTCTTCATGCTCCACGATAACAGCATTCTGGCGGGTAGTAAATTCTATATTTTCGATTGTTTCAAATTCGTCCACTATTTCAACAACAATCCCTTTTCTAACGGCAGTTACTATTTCTTCTTTGTCCGTATAAAAGGAATAGCTTTTCCAATCGGCGGGCTTCTCCGCCCCAAAATACCGCTGATTGGCATACCCCGCTTCAACAACCTCGCATTTGATACCGGGAGCATAGGGCAACAGGTAACAAAAATCAGCAGCAAGCCTGGGTTTAAACCTGCCTCTTATATACCGGTAACCATACCTGTAGCCAATGTGCTGATTAGGGTCTGTAGGTTTTAGCGTTAACAGGGTTCCTGCACTTGCATTTACACTGATCGTTTCCTGTGGCCCGGAGCTGTTGGTGAGCTCACTAAAATTAAGTACCACTGTATAATACCCTGGTTCTGTTTTGGTGTATGATATTTCAACAGACTTGTCGGCCTTACGTTCTGAGCTCAGTTCCAGTTTTCTTTCCTGTGCATAGCCGGATACCAGAAGGCTGCATAGACCTAAAACAATAGTTAGCTTTTTCATAGCAGTTTTTTTAATAGTAATGAAAGCAAAAATAACCAACACCAACTATATATAGTAAAAAGCTAATAAGTTCTTGTAAAATTAATATAGGCTTTGCAGGTCCCATTGTTTTTATAACACAATGCCTGCAAAGCCTATATATTATAAGGAGAGTATTTAAGACTACCAGCCCAGTATCCAGGCAAACATCAATGGAGCCACAATGGTAGCGTCGCTTTCAACAATAAATTTAGGCGTATGAATGTCCAGCTTACCCCAGGTAATTTTTTCGTTGGGTACAGCACCGCTGTAAGAGCCATACGAAGTAGTGCTGTCGCTGATCTGGCAGAAGTAGCTCCAGAACGGAACATCATGCCATTCCAGGTCCTGGTACATCATCGGAACTACACAAATAGGGAAGTCTCCGGCAATACCGCCACCGATCTGGAAGAAACCAACACCTTTGCCTGATGAATTATTGCGGTACCACTCAGTAAGCCAAACCATATATTCAATACCGCTTTTTACTGTAGATGCCTGCAGCTCGCCTTTTACCACATAGCTGGCAAAAATGTTGCCGGTAGTACTGTCTTCCCAGCCCGGGCAAACAATCGGCAGGTTTTTCTCTGCAGCAGCCAC